>JAKUOE010000099.1:1152-5433 GCA_022449845.1 Candidatus Thalassarchaeum sp. | reverse complement strand
TCCTGAAGCATCCAACCCGCGAGATAGATGGCTGCCTGTCCGATGTTGGCGATTTCGACCCATTCTCCACCGGGCCAGGTTGCATTATCGTTGGTCCAATAGGGGTCGGGCATGACTTCGGTAATTCGCAATTCGCTCTGAACATACGTCGGGCCCCCTGTTCCTCCGCCACTGTTGGATGCCCCTGGGGTGTTGGTATTCGAATCGAGGTAATCATAGGGTAGCGAGGCATTGCCAATCTTGCTCACGTCACTGCTTGCCTGCCCTGTTGTCACCGTATGTACAGTGGTGCCACTTCCATCACGCCGTTCCAGCGTTTCTCCAGCGTTGTTGAGTTTGAGTGTCCCCATATTGTTCTCAGCAATAATCGCATAATCACCGGCTGGCAACACAAACGGTGTCGCCAAATTGCCGAAATCAACCCAAGTCGCGGCATCGATGGGATGGGAATAGTTGGCCAAATCCACCAGTGTCCATCCCTGTAGATTGACATCGCTCGTACCGCTGTTGTAGAGTTCTACCCATTCGCAAGCCGGGTAGTTCCCGGTATCGGTTCCCATGGGATTCGGCATCAGTTCATTGATGCAAATCGAGCCAGAGCAGGCCGTCGAACGGCCTTCCGTGGCATGAACCAGAGGGGAGAGACTCATCACAATCATCAGTAGGGTCAGGAACAGGGCATTACGTCGCATCGGCTCACCGCAGGGCATAGCCCTGCGCTCACGTGTGAGGAGGTCTCCTCCTTAGTGCCTCCGCAGATTAGATGAAACCGAAACCGTCGAGTTTCTGCGCAAATGTGTAAATCATAATCGGGACCAGAATGATGCCCATGCCATGACTTCGTCTGATGCCGATTCTCGGCGGCATCAACCCCATCGCTGTACCCACAATCAGTACGCCCATGCCGATCCAGCCCGTCGATAACCACACCAGAATCGAGACAAATCCAATGACACCCATGACCATGCTTCGCAATGGAATCAACTCGTGTAATTTGAGCATGCCCTGGCCGACCTTGATCATCACCGGAACGGCAAACAATCCCGCTCCAATTGTAATCGCCATCAGACGGATGTAATCGGATGGCGGCTCAAGACCGGTCCATTGATCGATGGGATACATCATGTTGAGTGCGAGAGCCGCACCCGAACGCGGGCGTAGAACGAGGTACAGGAAGGTGAGAACCATCACAGTGACCGCGGTGTTGGTCGCCGAGAGTACAGCGATTACCTCCAGGTCCTGCTGACGTGTTTGCGCGTCGAGATCGTCGAGTTCGGGGCTTGACTCCTTGACCTCTCGTGCCTTTGCAAGCATCTCATCGTCTTCCTCTTCGCGCTCGACCAATTCGGTGTGGTCGTCCCCAATCGTTGTGACTTCTCCACCCACCACAGAGTCCCAGTCATCACCATCCTTTCCATCCTCATCTCCAATGAGCGTGGATTCTGTGGCTTCTTCAACAATCATCGGTGCCGCAACTTCGGCAAATTTTGAGTCATCTAGGCCATGAAGTCTTGCGGTTTCAGCCCGATATTCGGCAATTCTTGCTCGAGCTGCCGGGTCGTTGATTCCACCGGGGCCATATTCGAAATCAGCAGGGATGTAATCGGGATCGGTGAGTCGGCCCCAGAAGTTTCGCGCACTCATCACGACGACGGTTGCTTGGGCCGCCGTCATACCAGGCAAGATGGCCATTACCGCAGCACAACACGATGAGAGTAGGCAGGGGACAACCAGTGGTTTGACTGGAGGCAATTCCCAATTCTGTTCTTGGGGTGGCATCTCGGAGGTCGTCACATAGATGTCGATGAGATTGGCGATTCCGAACAAGCCTGCCAGTGCGGGCATCAAAAGTGTGGCTGAGGGCATTCCAACTGGGCTGCGACCCGGCAATTCAAACACGGCCCATCCATAGAAACCAGCCAGAAGGAAGAACGCCGTCGCGACGAGCATACCCGCTGCACGAGAGTTATCTCCAAGTCTGAAATCAATGGCTTCGTAGCGGCGGTAAATTCTCCATCGGCCGATGTTGAATGTGAATTCTTTTGGTTTGGGCAATGGGTATCGAGCCCATGACGTTGCATACTGAATCCAACGAGGCCATGCAAGGCGAGTGGTTTCGGTGAGGATGAGGAAGGTGGAAATGGCCAACAAAAGCCAAGGTAGGATGTCTCGACTCAGTTCATACAATCCGAGTCCAGGGTTGGTTCCAAACAGCAATCGAGCGACAATGAGTAATGGAATACTGAGCAACAATCCGAGTTGACTCCCTCGCGCGGAGTATGCAACACCCTGTGCGGCATGACCTGAGATCAGCATTCGGTGGCCTGGGAGAAGTGCGAGTGCCGTATCACCATCCGGTGCACCGATTAGGGCACTGGGGATGTAATTCAGGAATGTGTGCACCGTCCCCATCGAGACAATGATGGCTGCAACAGAAGACAATGGAATGCCAGCACCGACCGCCAGTGGAGACATCGACAGTGCAATCAGGGCCACGTTGTTGACGTGGAATCCCGGAATGAGTCCAGTCATGCAGCCGAGGAAAATCCCGACAAAGAACGAGCCCATGAGCCAAGCCCAATCGAGCATCACTCCTTCCAGCATCAAATCCCTCCATTCAGAGTGATAAACACAGTTGTGCACCGGGATTACCGGTTGTATCCATCGCCAACAATCGCCCCGTCCAGGCTTGAACGCCAGTACTGTTGCCTTCTCCATCGAACCCAGTCGTCATCGCGGTTCCCTCTGCATCATCATACAGACACATTCGTTGTCCGCCTCCGGATGCAATCAACCACAGGTCACCATTGCTGGTCTGATTCAGTTCGCCATTGACGATGACAAGTGTGTTGACCTGCCAGGTCCACACCTCCCAACTTTCTGACCAAGAGAATGTACTCGGCGGAACGTCAACATCTCCCACAGCAAACCAGGGGACATCGAGGAGGATTCGCCCCTCTGCCTCGTTCCAGACCACGGTTACGTTGTAGAATTGGATGTATGTCCCCAATTCAATCCAATCGCCACGCTCACCAGAGAGTTGGAAGCGCAGGGTTGTGGAACGTTCGAAGTAATCCTTGCCGGCGCCGATGTATCCCTTGTTGTAATCTGGAGAAATGGCTCCAGTGGTCCATCCAGCGATATTCACTTCTTCACCAATCCAATCCGATGGATTCGCCGCAATCGTGGCTAGGGTGGTGAAATCACCGACGAGATCGGACAGGATTCCAACGGGATTGACATCGAAATCCTCGTCGCTCATCTGCAGGCAGATTTGGGCTCGGTCTTCCGACCAGATGAGGCGCCCCGAGAATCCATCCTCCGGTAATGTTCCATTGACGGTCAGGTTGAGGTTTGGAATCAGACAGATGATGCCGACGTTCTCTCCACCCGGTGCGACAATCCAGTGTTCATCGTCTGCCCAGTTGTAGGTTCCTTCGACATAGACCAGTTTGCCGATGTCATAGGACCATGTCTCAGCAGCTACTGCCCAAGAGAGTCGCTTCGCACCGGCCGGATGGGTCACCTCGATTGTGGACGATTGGACCACGATGGACCAACGGTAATTGCGCTCATCCCACTGTACCCAACCGGTGAGATTGACCTTCGAACCGGCTTCAATCCAATCTGTGACTCTTCCTTGCAGAGAGACGTACAGACGATGATCACTGTCGAGATAGGAAGGATTGTCGATGAGGGTGAAACTCTGCCATGTCACCTCGGGCTCAATCGCATCAGACAGATACCCTGTCAGATTCACGACTTTCGATTGGAAGGACTGTGCATCATCGGAAATGTCGTTCAATGAGGTTTCAATCATGATGACTTCTGAACCTGGTTTTTGGGTCACTGCGCCCATGCCTTTGGCGTTCAGCCAGATTTTTCCATTGTATTGGACAACCTCTCCTTCAACAACCACGGTCGCGCCAATCGGCGGGACCTCGCTGGTATCGTACCAACGAATCTTGACCACATGTGGTGCATCTTCAACCTGCAAATCGACGCGGTCAGAACCATCGCTGTAGGGGTCTCTGACCCAAGAAATCAGATGCCCTTCGATTTTCACCGTCTCCGAGAGATGTTCGTGCACCTCATCAATATCGACTCGATCCGGTTCACGGACCACGGCATAGAAGTTCAGGGTTGATACCAATAGAACGGACAGAAAGAAGGCTGACCACATCTTCGACATGAATCGACGAGTCATCCCGAAAGGGATGAACCTTCCCGAGGCGGCCGGTGGTCTCATTTGCTGCACCCGACGTGGCCACTACGTGGCCA
>JAKUOE010000099.1:0-1142 GCA_022449845.1 Candidatus Thalassarchaeum sp. | reverse complement strand
GTGCATCACCGCTATCCTTGGAATCAACCTCTATTCGGTCAACTGAGGCGACGTCTGATGAGGCCAACATCGTCACTTGGAACGTGGGTGATGTCTGGAATTATGACATTGAATTGGACGCCATCAATTTGGTGCAGGGCAGTTCCGATTTGTCCGGTTCATCACTAGACATTGTCACTGGCGATGCCTCCATGACCGTCGCATCCGCCACCCTCTACAACGTTTCAGGAAATTGGGTGCCAGCGTATCGGTTGGTCATCTCTGCATCCGGTACGGGCGATGGGCGATTCCCTGAACCCAATACCGGGATTTTCGCCTCGGGTGTCCTGTTGGTCGATTACGATGAGACCCGTTGGGTTCGTGCTTCCGATCTTGCGATTATTCACCGGGTTCAATCCATCGATTTGGACTTCGATGCGTTTGGAATTTGGATGACTGGAATTGCGGATTTCACCCACACTCACGAATATGATCCTCCACAAGAGGTGAACGACTTCCCGATGCGCCTGAACGAGACCTGGAATACGGCCTCAATCCACACTCAAATTTGGTCCGGGAACGGTGGCCCCATCGCCCTGCCTCCCGCCCCCGAGATTGAGGAGGAAACCATTCTCTACAATATCACCGAAATTGGCCCCAGTCCCACAACCTATGCGGGTTGCGAAGAATCCTACAGAACATGGTGGAACAACACCAACGGCGCCTTGCTTGAAGACCACTGGTGGTGTCCTGCGGTGGGCAACGACGTTTACTGGTGGACCGACGACATCGCGATGGATGGTGTCGACGCTGAATTCTGGTTGACTTCATTCACACCCGCAGAAGCACCCACGATTACGGTCCAAGTTCAACCTTCGACCGCAGCTTTGAACCAGATGCTCAATGTGACCATCACTGGACCCGATGGTGAGGAAGGAACCCTCTGGCACCATGAGAACATGTACAATTTCACTCTCGATGGTGGCGAGGTCACAATTGAGATTCCGGCGAACAATCGGATGGATGATACTCCGACGAGCATTGATTGGGGTACGCACGGAATCCTTGCTTGCATCGATGCTGAAGGCGATGCGATGACCTGTGGTGCGGCCACATTGACCCTTGAGGGCAGTGCGATTGGTGCACTGTTACGCGCGGATGCA
>JAKUOE010000098.1 GCA_022449845.1 Candidatus Thalassarchaeum sp. | reverse complement strand
CGATGACTTCCCCAACGACCCTTCACAATGGGCCGACAGCGATGATTACGGTTGGGGCGACAATCCAACTGGAACCAACCCTGATGCATTCCCACAAGATGGGACGCAGTGGGCCGACAAGGACGGAGATGGCTGTGGAGACAATCCCAGTGGAAACAATGCCGATGAATGGCCAAACGATCCTACACAGTGTGCTGATTCTGATGGTGACGGGTACGGAGACAATGCCTCTGGAACCAACCCTGATGCATTCCCCAACGACGGAACACAATGGGCGGACAGCGATGGTGATGGCTGGGGCGACAATCCTAGTGGTCACAATCCAGATGCATTCCCCAACGAGTATACACAGCAGCAAGTTTCCGATGGTGACGGATACGGAGATAACCCCAACGGTGTGAACCCCGATCTCTGCCCCAACAGTCCAGTAGGAGCAATTGTGGACAGCAACGGTTGCGCAGATTCCGAACTCGATGATGACAACGACGGTGTGACCAATGACTACGACACTTGTCCGAACACACCCGGCGGCGAAGTCGTCGATTCAATCGGTTGCAGTGATTCTCAGAAGGATGGCGACATGGATGGGGTCAACGACGCACTCGATATCTGTCCAGGTTCTCCTCAAGACCAAGAGGTCGATGGCTACGGTTGCGCAGCCAGTCAACGCGATACCGACAATGATGGTATCAAGGATCACATTGACCAGTGTCCAGCGAGCCCACCGGGCGCTACTGTGAACGGATATGGATGCGCGGATTCCGAGTGGGATACCGATGAGGACGGGGTGTATGACGCCGACGATCAGTGTCCATACACTTCGACACTGGATGTTGCTGACGACACCGGCTGTGGTGCTGCTCAGCGCGATACAGACGAGGATGGCGTGATGGACGCCGATGACCTCTGTCCAATGACGCTACCCGGTTACAACGCCGATATGAACGGTTGTGACTCAACCCAGAAGGATGGAGATGGTGATGGAGTCAACGACGCCATGGACACCAACTGTCCGAACAGCCCCGAGGGGGAATCGGTCAACAGCTTCGGCTGTGCACCGTCTGAACTCGATGATGACAACGATGGTGTGACCAATGATCTCGACCAGTGTGCGAACACCTTGACCACCTGGAATGCGGGCGCCGATGGTTGTTCGCCCGAACAGGTGGATAGCGATGGTGACATGGTGATGGATGCGACCGATGCCTGTCCAGATACACATCCGAGTGAATCTGTGGACAGTGTAGGTTGTAGTCTAACCCAAATCGACAGTGATGGGGATGGAGTCAATGATGCGCAGGATGCGTTCCCAGAAGATCCCAACGAGGTTGCGGACAGCGATGGAGACGGAGTCGGTGATGTCGCCGATTACTATCCACGTGACGCTGCTCGCTCGGTCGAAGAAGGGAGTTTCATGCCATTCTGGATCGCCTTGGTCATCGTCGTGTTCATCGGAATCGCCGGTGTGGCCGTGTTCATCATGCGCCGATCTAGAGGCGAAGAGGACGAATACGCGGGAGCCTTCAGCATGGACCCACAGCCGTCCGAGGACATCTATGCCATGGCAGGTGTGGACGAGAGTACATTCGCGGAAACTCCACAGGAGGTGCTCGTGATGGCACCGGCGCATGCTACGATGAACGAACATGGTCAGAAAACATGGGCAGATGAGGCGGGAGTCTCGTGGTGTCAGGACCCGGATGGTAGCCTCAGGCGATATGATGCTGAAAGTGGAACCTGGGTCCCCCATCAGTGAATCAAATACTGATTGACCGACGACCTCAGGGTCTTGCGATTTCTCGAAATGGATCCAGGCGGGCATCTCCGACTCTGGCTAATGCGGTACTTTGCGGAGGATCTCTCGGATGTTCGCTGGATATCGCGATCCACACTGTGGGGCGTGCTACCAGAACCCAGTGAATTTGTCGGCCTGGGCATCGAGATTCGATTGCGGTTGCTACGATTGATGGGGGCGCTGTGCGATCTACGACAAGGACGAGATGTACCACTTTCAGTTCGTAGTTTCGCCGAGGCAGCACTCATCGGCGCGAGCGGGCGGGCCCTGCTAATCGTCGACCTTTGGGTTGCGGGCGAGATGATGCCGACGTGGCTTGAGGCACGTTGTGTCCAGAGTCAGCGACACCTGAAGCGCCGAATTTCCACCGTGCTGTTGCCCGCGCGCGAAGGCGTTGATGGATTGTGGTTGCTGGACCTTCCTTCGCCCTTCTTGCCGTTCGCTGTGGCCGAGCATCGCAAGATGTTTGGAGCCCGAAATTGGTTGGTGCATTCCGGAGGTGATCGGCTCTGTCCAGGCGTCTGGACATGGGCCATTGACACCTCCGGGGGCGGTGAGGTACTACGGCGAAGTCGGGCCAGTTTCACACCCTTCGTGTGCGCCAGTGCGCACCGTGAGGCATTTGAACCGACTACGGGTGGCGTAGCATGATGGACGTCTGTATTCTCCTTGGTTCACGCTCGGATTTACCGGTCGCAAACAAAGCGACGAAAGTGCTCGACGATTTCGGAGTCGACTACGAACTGCGGGTTGCGAGTGCGCATCGAGCACCCAAATATCTCGAAGGGATCATCGATGCAGCGCTGGAGAATGACTGCCAGGTGTTCATCGGAATGGCGGGTGTGGCCGCGGCCCTGCCCGGAGTCATCGCATCGATGACGAACAAGCCAGTTATCGGTGTACCAGTGGGCGGAAAGGTCCCGCTGGATTCGCTTCTCTCAATCGTACAGATGCCACCGGGAATGCCGGTGGCGACGGTCGGTGTGGACCGTGGAGACAACGCCGCCGTACTCGCTGTCCAAATTCTAGCCGGTAGAGATCCGGAACTCGCCACCGCCTTCGCTGCCTACCGCGAAGCGATGACGAACAAGGTCATTGCCGACGATGAATTAACACAGTCGGAAGGTGCCTGAAATGGACGCCCAGATGCTCATCGCTGAAGGGGTCGCCATTCTCAAAGACAAAATCGATGATACCGCAATTATCGCCTGCAGTGGTGGCATCGACTCGACTGTTGCGGCAGTCATGGCCAACAACGCGGTCGGTGACATGCTACACTGCGTCTATGTCGACACCGGATTCATGCGAAAGGGTGAGACCGAAGAAGTACAAGAAATGCTAACGGAACTCGGTCTCAATCTGAAGGTAGTTGATGCCAGTGAACGATTCTTCAAACATTTGGAGGGAGTAACCGAACCTGAGGCAAAGCGCAAGGTCATCGGTGAGCAGTTCATTCGAGTCTTCGAAGAAGAGCAGGCATCTTGTGGCGCCAAGTATCTGGTTCAGGGTACCATCGCACCAGACTGGATTGAATCAGGCGGAGGGGAGAGAGACGTCATCAAGAGCCATCACAATGTCGGTGGACTTCCCGAAGATGTAGATCTGACCATTGTCGAGCCGTTGCGCGATTTCTACAAGGATGAAGTCCGCAACATGGCGGAGGAGATGGGGATTCCCAGCAGCAGCCGCCAACCCTTCCCTGGACCCGGCCTAGCCGTACGTGTCCTAGGTGATTTGACTCGGGAGAGAACCGAAGCGTGCCGGGAGGCCTGCGCCATCGTCGAAGAGGAATTTGAGACCGCAGCTGAAGCGGGAGAGATGGAAATCCCATGGCAGTACTTTGCCGCACTTCTGCCAGTGAGCAGCGTCGGTGTACATGGAGACGCACGTGTATACGGTGAAACGATTGTTGTCAGAGCCGTACGCAGTATGGATGGGATGTCGGCCCGATATTCAGAAATCCCTCACAGCGTCTTGCAGAAAATCAGCACGCGCATCACGAATACTCTCAAGGGGCATGTGAATCGCGTGGTTTACGACATCACGCACAAGCCACCGGGCACCATTGAGTGGGAATAATCACTCTTCTTCAGCCCACCCGGGAATCAGTTCAGAGGGCCATTCGGCCACGACAGGGGATACGGGTGGATCCCCGATTCTCTCTTGGATGGAAGCCGAGTTGGGCACATCTGCGAAAATTGGACCCAAACGTGGGAAGGGGATGGACTGGCCGATAGAAGGGCCCACGAAGGGATCGAGAATCGCACCACTGGGATGGACGAAATGAAATGCGATGAAATCCTGATTGCCTTCACGGACACCGAATAAAATCAGTTCAAATCGGGTATCTCCCATCTCACCTGAACTGACGTTGCGACGTGCCAGTGGGCGGCGGGCCCATCTCTTCGACTCAGAGGTCCACTCGGAATCGATGTTCGACAGCCCAATGTCGACGTGGGCGATGGGTAACAGCCAACGACCAGAGGGCCAAGCCAGTAGGGTGGCGATACGGACCAAATGTGAGGTCCACAGTGGAATCGAAATCAGTAGGGCGACGACGGCAAGACTGCCGACAGGTTCGGTATAGATCACCCAAACCAAAACACCGAGGTGGAGGGTCTCGATTCGAAAGATGTTCCAAATCCACATCTTGGCTGCAGAACCCTCGGTCTGATTCAACGAGATAAGTGAGGCACTAAGCCATAGAAGAAAAAAGGCGCCAATCCAGAGACTCAAGCCCAATCGAAGTTCCATCCCGATGCCATGACCAATCGCATTGAGCAGCAAAGGGATCCCACCGGCAGCAAGTAGGAAAATCGACCAAGCTGCGGGGAATAAGAAGTTCACAAGATGAGGTTGCAAGCGTTGCCTGCGCCATTGACTCCATGGCCCGGGGGCATCGATTTCATGGGGTAATCGAGCAGGTAAACGTCCTTTTCCGAACCAGTTCGCCTCACCGAGAAGGAAGTGAGCACTGGGGGCCGCCATGTCATCATCCCTCATCGATGGGGTGACGGAGAATCAGGTTTCGAGCAGCCCATACCTCATCGACACGCTTGACCGGAGTGTCGTGTGGTGCAGTCTTGACAAGTTCGGGATCTTCGGTGAGGATTCGCAAGAAATCATCAGCAAACTGATCGATGGCTTCCTTGCTCTCTGTCTCAGTCGGCTCGAGCATCAAACATTCGGGGACAATCATCGGGAAGTACAGAGTGGGGGCCATGTATCCATAATCGAGCAGGCGTTTGGCGACATCCTTGCCCGATACACCCGTGGCCTCCTTGACAGGAGTCATGTTGAGTGTGAACTCGTGCTTGACAACCTCGGCAGGGGCACCATCGATAGGCATCGCATGAATTTCAGAACGAACCTCGTCGGAGGGGTTCATAATTCGATGGCGCAGATAGTTGGCATTCAGTACCGCATGTTCACTCATCTTCTCCAGTTCTCGACCGTAGCGCCGATAGAAGGCCCAAGCACGAACCGTGGCCGCGGAATTACCATGCCACTGCTGCACTTTTCCAATCGACTTAGGAGGAGTGTACCAATCGAACCAAACCTCTCCTTCGACGTCCTCTGAAGAGACGACAAGAGGCGCAGGAAGATAATCGGACAAATGAGCCTTCACACCGATAGGACCGGCGCCAGGCCCACCACCACCGTGAGGATGACTGAAAGTCTT
>JAKUOE010000097.1 GCA_022449845.1 Candidatus Thalassarchaeum sp. | reverse complement strand
TTGGAAAACGCCGTTGCTATCGAGATCCACCTGGAGTGCCATCGGATCCTGAATCCAGGGTGTACCAGTGCGGTTGGTCACGTTACCAATCACACGGAAGGTCTCCCCTGTGTTCATCTCTGGAACAATCTCACAACGTTGTTCGCTGCTCGGGTCACTGGGGTCGATTTGGCCACAAGGTGGGGCATCGAAGTCACCACCGTTCTGCATGGTGATGAACCAATGGGTTGAATTCACCCGTAGGAACGGTCGGAGTTTGGCCGATTCATCCAGTAGAGAAGCGGGGCTACCATCCCACAATTGTGGATAGGGTTTGCCAAGTTTGGCTTCCTCGTAAGTCATTCCAGCGGCCGCAAGACCCTGTGAACTGAACAAAGCCCTCCAAGAACCGTAACTACTACCCGTGAACTGAGTCGAGTCATAGAAGTATACAGGATTGTGTCCTGAAATAATCAATTCTGCTTCCACGTACATGCGATGCATGCTTCGAATCATGAAGGGGTCGGTTTCGTCGCCGGACACATATGGCCACGGCCATTCTGAGGCGAGAGAGGGATCCACTCTGCCAACAATCTCGTAGTCGCCGACCGGGAGACTCGTGTTGGTGTATGTGTAACTGCCAACAACATCGTGGGACAATGAGAAATTGTTCCAAACAATCTCCTCGTAACCGCCAGGGAGCATGCCTGGACCATTGTCGAATGTGGAGTTCCAACGAACCTGTTTCCAATTTCCGACTGAACCAGACGATTGGAGATATGTGAGGCTCGCCCAACCACCCTCATCGGCGCGGAATCCTTGGCCAAAGCCAGTGTAATTGGTCGGAGTTGTGCGGTTGCCGAATGGACCACCGCTAATCGAGAAGGTCACTGGAGCGTGGACCATTCTTCGATCGAAGATGCCGCGCTCCCAATCCGCAGTGTAATGCGACTTGAAGTCCAGCCACAGAGGCTGCTCATCGCTGCGGAAATAGGTCCATGAGACGTAATCTAGTGAAAGATTGGCATGGACTCCAACAGGATACTTGTTCGATTCTGAACCATCGTGGATGAACATCTCCGTCACCTCTGCCCACATTTCGTAGGTCGTGTTGTCGCCAACGTGGATGTTCTCAGGGAACAAGAATTGTCCGACGCTGAATGAACCATAATCGTTGGATAATACGTCAATCGTCTCAATCGCTGGTGTACCATTCTGTACCCATGCAACATGGACCTGGACAGGTAGGTTTCCAGTCGGGTCCCATGTTCCTGTCGATATGTTCAACGAGAACACAGTACCGGTGAAAATTGCTGGGAACTGAGCATCCAGATACAGCGTCCCGGGGACAGTGTAATTTTGCCCATCGTATGCACCCAATTCAACGCGAGTTGGTAATTTGTCATCCTCATCGGGAATGCAATCGTTGTCATGGTCCCAATCGCTTGAGAGGTTGCCATTGTAACAGGGATCGGAATTGAACCCTTCCTCAAGGATGTCATAATTCCCATCCTCACGGGAATCGTTGTCATCATCCAAGTCAACCACGTCAGGACCGGTGTAAGGATTGGATGGGTTCGCCATCCCCTCACCGTTTCCGAAGTCATCATGATCCCAAGGGTTGGTTGAATTTCGACCGAATCGAGTCGGCCACAGCATGATTTCGTCCTCATCGTGCATTCCATCGGCATCATCGTCATCGTCGATATCGTCGCGTATACCATCGTTGTCGTGGTCCCACGGGGTGACCAGTGGGCTGACACCAGAGTTCTCCTGTGAATTGGTGCGGCCATCGCCGTCCCAATCATTGTCGGCCCAGTTCAGAACGCCATCATTATCGTGGTCCCATGGTGATTGTTCCTCGCCCCAGAAACACTGCAATTCTTGATCGACGTCGAGGGTACCATCGTTGTCATCGTCGAAGTCTTCACCATCGGGAACGCCATCATTGTCATTGTCAACATCGTAATATTGGGGGAAAAGGAGGCCTTGTCCTTGGATACCTTGATCCCAAACGGCTTGGTACCAGCCGTCATCATCTGGATCTGAATCTGTGCCATCGTCATCATTGTCCTCACAATTGAAACCGGTGAAGAAAGTACCCGGAGGTAGAGTATTGGCATCATCGTCCCAATCACTATCTGAATCAATCTCGAGATAATCCCAGATACCGTCATTGTCGTCATCGACGTCGAATAAATCGTACAATCCATCGAGATCGTCATCTAAATCGGCGGTGTCATTGAATTGACAGGTTGGGGCATACTTGTTGCCTTGTCCATCGACAACGACAACGCTACCGCAATCATCGTCAGGGTCTGTATCATCAGGATACAAATCTGCAAGGTTCTCATCAGGGAAATCGTTGCCGTTGATGTCAGCATTCCATGACCACAATCCTGTACTCAGACCAATCCAGGTCAGGAAGAGATCGCGGTTGTGTGCGACCTCTGAGTAATTGAATGCCGAGACGGTTGCACCATTGAACGGAATGTGATAACACGATGTTGACGAGCATCCGAAGTTGGATGTTGACGACGAAGGTGGTGTGAATGTTCCTTGGGTGAAGGTGGAGTCCGGGCGAATTGAAAACGGTACGCTCAGTTGTCCATTATTGAATCCAGCTTCCAACGGTAGTCGATAGAAGGCCGCAAACTCATATCCACATGTGTAGCCACTTTCACGTGTCCAACCACACTCGTTGGTGTTGGTGAAAGTACCACCCATCTTGAAATCGTTGATATCCAGTTGGCCATCGTTGCCTTCGTCCTGGTCCCACCAATCTGGCATTCCATCGCCATCTTGATCAACATCCAGTCCGTTCTGTAAACTATCACCATCGGCGTCGATATCGACATCGTTACCACCATTCCAAGGCGACCAACGGGACAACAAGAACCAGTAGAATTCTGGAACGTTTCCGGATGTCACTGGTGAGGTCGTGCTGTCATATCCATTGTAATCGAGGACGAAGTTCTGTTCGACAGTGAACGGATTCATCAGCATGGACATGTTCCAATGAGCGGACAGTCCATCCGTGTAAGCTTGGTCATCATTGCTGCCATCGAGTGCGTCGCCGTCGCCGAGTGGGTAGTACGTCTGGTAGAACTGATCGTTCGCGTCCGTATCGACAATACCACAATTGCCGTCGTCGGGGTCAAACAGGTCGTTGATTCCATCATTGTCATCATCCCAATCAACGTTGTTTTCTAGGCCATCACCATCGACGTCTGAATCGACATCGTTGGGGCCATCATCACGGTATTTGCTACCGTTAATCTGGTGAATGTCATTGTCGTTGTCGAAATCGCAATCTGGGTCAATATCTAACCAATCGAGGATTCCGTCATTGTCGTCATCGATATCATCCCAATTGTTGATTCCGTCTCCGTCCCAGTCGTTGAATCCTGCGTAGGAGGCGCGCTCTGTATCGCAACGGGGATCTGGAGTGACTGTCAAGCAGCCCCATGTATTGTATACTGATACGGGGGTAGTAGGATAGCGGTCAACCTCATTTTCTTCGCCATCATTGTCGGTATCCCATGGGAAATCTGAGACGTTCCAGTCGGGTTCTCCGAGCGGATTGTCAGGGAGAGAGCTGACGCCCAAATCCTCGTCAAACCAATCCCATACTCCGTTGTAATTCTGGTCGATTGCTCGCCATCGGTCATCGTCAAGGTCACGATCGTAATCCATTTCACAATCGATGAATCCATCTGAATTACCATCTGCACCGGGCACTTCGTAGGGTGCAGTGTCAAATCCAGTGAAATCATTCAAACCATCGTTGTTGTAATCTACATTCGTGCAAGTGTCCAAGATTCCATCGTTGTCGTCATCCGGGTCAGACATGTCGAGGATTCCATCATTGTCGTCGTCAGTATCAGCACTGTCGGGCGTCTCGTCATTGTCGTTATCTGGATCGAGGAAATTTGGGATGCCGTCGCCATCAAGGTCGCCATCCACAATCGTGTTGAATGTCTCATTTCCAGGGTGATACAGTGACTCCAATTCGACAAAATTGACGTTGCCACTGTAGGATGCGTAGTCGTTGTATTCCCATGTCGTTGCTGTATAAGCAGTCACGGTTGTGTTACTTGCGTCGTAAGGGTGAGCATCGATTCGATCGGCGATACCATCACCATCGTCATCGTTGTCGAAATAGTCCTGATCACCATCACCATCGAAGTCACAGGGCCAAACGAACTGGTCGATGCGACCATCGTTGTCGTCATCCTCGTCGTAGGACCCGGGTCCTGAGCCGTCATAATCCTCATCGGGGACACCGTCATTATCGTGGTCCCAAGGGTTCTGATCAACCAAATATCCGATTGGAATCGTTGCACCGGTCCATGGGTGAGGTGTCCCAGGCATCACATAACGGTCTGTGGATACGTTGAGTGGGTCGGCTCCCTGAGTCATGTCTATTGGGCCTTCAAGAATACCATCATTGTCGTCATCCCAATCATCTTCGTCAGTGATACCATCGTTGTCGTGGTCCAGGGGCCCTGTGCCATAGCAACCATCGAAGCGCTCAATCAAATCGTAAATACCATCGTTGTCGTCATCCAAGTCGTCCAAATCATTGATTCCATCGTTGTCGTGGTCATCACTGATTCGCTCCTCAAGATGTAGGGTCCAGCCAGATGCGCGAAGGTCAAGCAGGGATAGGTCGTTCACCTTCCCGTACATGACGCCCAAGTCATTGTACTGAGGGTCGAGAAGTGCTGGGTGACTCCAAGGTGAATGTTGACTTCCATAATCCTCACGATCCCGGAACGGTTGGTCGTCTTGATCTGCAGTTTGAACGGTGGTGCGTTGAATCGAATCTCCCCAATTCTCCTGAATGTCTTCAGTTGCACCGATTTGCATACTGGCGAGTGTTGTTGATAGCACCATCAAAGCCACCATCATTAGTGACCAACTGGTCTTCTTCCAAACGCCAATATTTCCTAGATATCTGTCGAGTTCTGTCATGTTATCACCCAAGTGAAGCACCTCGGCACTCGCGACCGATATATCAACGACTCGGCCGGAACGTGCACTTCCGTATCACGATACCCTACGGGTATCAATTCCAAGAAAAGATGGAGAAAAGAAAGTTAGCGGCCCCCCGGAGGCAGCGCCCCCGGGGGTGCCTGTCACCACGAGTCGAATCCGACTGTGGGTCTTGCTTGACAGATTAGACTGTGTCAATCACTGTTCGAGTTCGTCGAGGATGCCGTCACCGTCGTCATCGTCGTCGGTGACGTCGTCGATTCCATCGTTATCGTGATCGAACTGACCTGTCTCATCGTTGCCATCGTTTGACTCAAACCAGTCGGTCAGGCCGTCGTTGTCGTCATCGGTGTCGAGGACGTCAGATAGGCCGTCGTTGTCGTGGTCATATCGCCATTGGCCGGTGGCACCATCGAGCTCGTCTACGTCGAGGATGTTGTCGTTGTCGTCGTCTGGGTCCTCGATAAGAGAGGTCTGACAATTTATGGAGATTTGGTCTGGCA
>JAKUOE010000096.1 GCA_022449845.1 Candidatus Thalassarchaeum sp. | reverse complement strand
ATCGAGGGCTTCCTTGCCGGCATCTCAACTGCCGGTGCATGGTCGTGGGCCGAAGCGACAGATGGCGATTACTTCGATAGTGCAATTGCGATTGGCGTGATGTCCACTGGAACCATCGTCTCGATGGGTGATTTCGGTGGTGGAGGTGTGGCCTCTGGTTCAACATACACGATTACACTGGGTGGCTCATCAGTCTCCGGTACAGGCAATTATTACACTGAAAATGGGTATTATGAAGTCGGCATGTGGGTCTGGGCCGTAGGCGCAGACAGTGATGGAGATGGAACCGCAGATGGCGATGACAATTGTCCTCTGGATGCAAACGCAGACCAATCCGACATCGATGGAGACAACATGGGTGATGTCTGCGATGATGATATGGATGGGGATGGAAAACCCAACGATTATGACAATTGCAATGGCCCTGAAGTCAATTGGAACAATGCTGACACCATGTTGGATATGGACCAAGATGGTTGTTTAGATGCCACAGAAGATGAGGATGATGATGGGGACGGCATCGCGGACGTCGCCGACCCATGCACTGGTTCGATGTACAAACAACAGTGGTCGAGCAATTCAGCCAATGATTACGACAGCGATGGATGTCACGATTCCGAAGAGGATCCAGATGACGACAACGATGGCGTCAACGATGTTGACGATGATTGCCACAAAGGATGGCACAACTGGACAGCGACTTCTGCGACCGACCACGACAGTGACGGTTGCAAGGATGGAGGCGAAGATGACGACGATGACAACGACGGTGTCCACGATCGAGACGCCATGGGTGCGCTTCTCGACATGTGTCCAACCGGTGATCTCGGCTGGACATCCGATGAGAACAACGACCGTGACGGTGACGGCTGTCGTGATGCTACCGAAGATAACGATGACGATGGTGACGAAGTCGCCGACAACGTCGACAATTGCTCCCCCGGTCCCCTCGGCTGGCAACTCAATTGGCAGAGTGTCCCTTCAACGGACCTTGATGGTGATGGTTGCCGAGATCTAGACGAAGATGATGATGACGACGGTGACACCATCCCCGACGCCAACGACGCCTGTCCTCGTGGAATGACCGGTTGGATTTCCGACGCTATCTCAGACATGGATGGTGACGGTTGCCGTGACATGGACGAGGACACCGACGATGATGGCGACGGCTTCCAAGATGTCGATGACAACTGTCCAAGTGGAGAGACCGGTTGGTTGTCCACACCCGACAACGATTGGGATCGTGATGGTTGCAAAGATGAGACTGAGGATGATGATGATGATCAGGACACAGTTTCTGATTCTGTCGATCTATGCCCCCACACACCACTCGGTGAAGCCATCGATGTGACTGGATGTGGTTGGTTCACTCAGCAAGATACAGACGGTGATGGTGTCTGGGATCATCTGGACAACTGTCAGAACACTCCAAGTGCGGAAATCCGCGAGACTTACAACGAGTCGCATGGCTTTGACGTCGATGAAATCGGCTGCTGGCCCGGTGAATCGGATGACGACGATGACGAGAAATTACTCTACATCGATGATTGTCCAAACACTCCAGCCGCTTACAAGTCGATGACTTCGGTCGATGGTTGCCACGTCTCAGAATATGACATTGACTTGGATGGTGTCGCCGGTGACCTCGTCTTCCCATCTGGTTTGGACCAATGTACTGGGACCTCTGACGAGGCAACACGACTCGACAATGCTGGATACGGCGGCGTCGATGCGTTCGGATGTTGGGGTGGTGACGATGATACGGACGGTGATGGAATCCGCCTGTACCTCGATATCTGTCCGGATACCCCATCTGGCGAATCTGTCTTGGATGCTGGTCCAGAATTGGTCGGTTGTTCAGCCAGTCAACGTGATGAGGACGCGGATGGAGTGATGTCTGATATCGATGTATGTCCGGAAACTCCGGCCAAAGAGGACGTTCAAACAGATGGTGAATACGCTGGATGCTCGCTTGAGGAGCGCGTCAATCTTGGAGACACGAGTGCCATCTTGCAGAAGAATCTACTTTGGATTATCATTGGATCTCTGTTGTTCATCGGCCTCGCAGTCATGGCGACGATGATGGTTCTTCGACGTGGAGAGAGCACGCAGGCCGTCGAAGGGTCATTTGATCAATCGATGGTACCGCAGACCGGCTTCTCACAAGCTCCTGTAGCCGCTGCTCCCCAGGTCGCAGCAGACTATACTCAACTACCAGGTGGAGGCAGTTACTCAACCGGAGCGATGGGTGAGACCATCTACAACGCACCCGATGGGTCCAACTGGCAAATGCAGGCGGATTCATCGTTCACCCGCATCAATTGATTAGGCGCCGGCGTGTTCGAACGCCTCTTCTATCATCTCTGCGGGTGTGACGGATGGGCGGAAGCCACACCTCTGCTCGATTTCCCAAGCATCGACAACGCCCCACACCTCGTGGGTGTCATCGTTTCCGTACTGGGGGTCACACCCGGTCCGTTCTTGATAGAGGGTCGCTACATCACTCATTAGAGATCCTTCTCCTGTTCCAATGCACAGGGTTTCTCGAGTTGGTGGCCGATTCTGAAGTACATGCATCACAATTTCAATGAGGTCCGAGATGTGCACGAAATCCTTCATCTGGGTACCATCACCGGGGACACTGACCCATCCGAAGATCGAATCGCGGGCGAATTGATGTAGAATCCCGTTCCCCTCTTCAGATTCGAGTCGCAGACCCTGCACATTTGAGCATCGAAGTACACTGACGGGTGAATCCTCCGTCGCATGCTCAATGGCTCGCTCTTCGACCCAGAGTTGACCCTCGGCTGCGATATCTCTGGGGGCCAATGATGCCTGACTGGAGTAATAGGGTTCTTCCGGTGTTGCTTGTGGATGGACGCGCAGTGTCCCGATGAGGACGAGATGGAGGCTGCCATGGCGCTCGACGGCCTCTAGAATGGGTCTAGCTGCATCGCGCATCCCTAGGAGTGCGGCGCGATCGTCCCGGCCTCCACCAGAATGAGGTGGGTGGGCATTCATCAGGACAACAGCATCACAGGATGCTAGCATCGCATCCACCTGTATATTCTCATTCAGAGCCTCAGAAGGTATGCGGACCAAATCATCCCCAAGCGCCGCTTCAAGATAGGGTTGGACGAAATCATCCTCTCCACTGATGCCGACTCTCATACTGCTCTCTCGTCATCTCCTTCTCACCCATAGGGTATGATGTTGACGGCCAATCCCGTCGCATGAATCCACTGCTCCCTCCGCGAACCTTGAAGTGCCGATAGACGACAGGCGGGAGTGGAAAGGCGCCCCTACGGGGCGCCCGGAGGTGAGCCTTTGGTCGACCAACTCCCCAATCTCGGCCGTGAGCAAGAGATGCTTGCCGCCATGGGCATGTCCTCGATGGATGACCTGTTCTCCGATATTCCTGAAGGAGTCCGTAGGGACGGTCCCTTGGACTTGCCCGAACCCCAATCCGAGGAAGAAATTCTTCGTGAAGCGAAGATGCTTCTGGACACAAACGTCCCTGTTGACAGCCGCCCGTCTTTTCTTGGAGCAGGATTGTACAGCAATTATGTGCCATCGATGGTGCCGATGTTGGCGACTCGCGGCGAATTCCTGACCGCCTACACCCCTTACCAGCCCGAGGTCAGCCAAGGCATGCTTCAGGCGATGTGGGAATTTCAGACGATGGTCTCTGAACTGGTCGGTTTGCCTGTCTCCAACGTATCGATGTATGATGCGAGTACTTCAGCAGCCGAAGCACTGACCTGTGCGGTGCGCGTCCATGATCGCAAAGCCACTCAGAAATCGACAATCTATGTCTCCGAACTTGTGCCTCCACATCGGATGTCCGTCATTCACAATTACACGCAAGGTGCTGAGATTACCATCAAGACACTTCCACACGACACGGATGGAATGCTCGATCTGTCAGTTGCAGCCGCAGCCGAAGGCTCCTGTGCCAGCTATGTCGAGCAGCCGAACGCTCTGGGTCTTCTCGATGAGGGGTTGGGTCAACTGAAGTCCATCGTTGGAGAGCACACGGCTCTGGTGGGCGGTGTTCAACCCGTCTCTTTGGGTTTGGTCGCTCCACCCGGAGAATACGGTGCCGATATCGTAGTGGGCGAGGGTCAGCCCTTCGGCATCGGCCCTACCGCAGGCGGTCCTATCTACGGCTTGTTCGCTTGCTCTGACGCGTATCTTCGTCAAATGCCGGGGCGAATCGTCGGCCAGTCACGAGACTCAGATGGCGCCCAAGCCTTCACGCTGACACTCAGCACCCGTGAGCAGCTCATCAGGCGCCACCGTGCGACCTCAAACATTTGCTCAAACGAGACGTTGATTGCGTTGATGGGCGCCATGCACATGGCTCTACTCGGGCCTGAAGGAATTCAAACCCTAGCTCAACGAAATGCCGGTGCTTGCGCAGCGACGAAGTCCGCTCTATTGGGGCTCGATGGCAGCGAAGCGGTCCACCCCAATGGCGTCCATTTCAACGAATTCGCCATCCGTCTCCCTCGTCCTGCATCCGACCTTCTGATGTTCCTAGATGAGGAATGCGACATCACGGGTGGTCTGGATTTATCTCAATGGTGGCCAGGTCGTGAAAACGAACTTCTGGTCTGTGCGACCGATCAGATTGATTCTGAGGACATTGAAGAACTGACAGAAGGCATTCAAGATTGGCTGGAGGGAGCCCAATGAGCGACCTTTTCGCCTTCAACGGTGCCGAGGGTGCGGGCTATGCTCAACCCGCTCCAATCTCAGATGACTACACTATTCCCAAATCACTGCAGCGACGTGAACTTCCTCGCTGGCCTCGAGCCTCAGAACCCGAGATTGTCCGCCACTATACGTGGCTGTCGACACGAAGCCACGGCATCGATTCCGGATTCTACCCACTTGGTTCCTGCACGATGAAACACAACCCCCGTGTGAACGAGAAAATCGTGCAGATGTCGGGCATGAACGACCTGCATGCATTGGCCCCTGCCGCTCATCTTCAGGGCATGATGGCCATCTTCCATGAGATGCAGGAGATGCTTGAGCACTGTGCCGGCATGGACACAGTCACCCTCCAACCGGTTGCGGGCGCACAAGGAGAATTCACAGCAATGCGTTGCATCCAAGAATATCATCGAGACCTTGGTCAAACCCATCGCGACAAGGTGATTGTTCCCGATAGCGCCCATGGCACCAATCCCGCGAGTGCGGCGATGTGCGGCTACGAAATTATCGAAATCCCATCATTGGAGAATGGGCGCCTCGATCTAGATGCACTGCGCTCTGTAGTCGGAGATGACACCGCAGCGATGATGGTCACCAACCCCAGCACCCTCGGCATCTTTGAGCCCGAGATTGCCGAGGCAGCAGAAATTGTCCATTCTGCGGGTGGACAGATGTACTATGATGGCGCCAATTTCAACGCGATTCTCGGCAAACCCAATCCCGGTCTGATGGGTATTGAGGCCGTTCATTACAATCTTCACAAGACCT
>JAKUOE010000095.1 GCA_022449845.1 Candidatus Thalassarchaeum sp. | reverse complement strand
AAGATGTCGACACGAGCCAGATGACTGAGCATCTGTACAAGGCTGGGGCGGATTTTGTTCGATGTGACACCTATCTGTGTCAGGTTATCGCTCTCGATTCTGCATGGCTCTCATCTCTGGCCCACGACCACCGCCTCCTGTTCACTGAACCTCACGATTCCATTGGTATCGCCAACAATTATGCTCGCAGCATCTCAACGATTGATGCTACAGTCAACAACCACAACGGTGGCCTAGATGGAACTGGCGAAGTCGGTGCGCTCTCCGATTCAGGCCTCGACCAAGATCATGGAGATTTCAACAACCGCATCCGCGGAGTTTACCACAACTATGGTCCGGACAATTCTGCAGCCGATACGAATTCTGGACATGGTACACACGTCTCTGGTTCCATGGTCGGCGATGGTTCAGGCGATGGATCTACTCGAGGTGTTGCACCTGCGGCCACATTCCATTTCTATCAACTTGAGCATGATTCATCTGGTCAACTGGCTCGCTGGGGCTCTCTTTACGATATGTTTAGAGATTCACAACAGAAGAATGCTCACGTTCAATCGAACTCTTGGGGCGCACAGTCATCTTGGGGTCAGTATACGTCTGACTCTCGTTCTGCCGATTCATTCCTACATGACTACGACGATTTCCTCGTCTTGTTTGCTGCGGGCAATGAAGGGAGTCAGGGCGCCCAATCGATTGCACCACCTGCCACTGCGAAGAACGTCCTAACTGTCGGTGCTTCCACCACCGGCCGCCCTGGAACGGCCTCTGCAGGCCAGATTGCCTCATTCTCCAGCATTGGTCCAACTGCGGACGGCCGCATCAAACCCGATATTGTCGCACCCGGTGTTCAGATTTGCAGCCCTCGCGCGGAAGAGGCCCAGAATCCAGCTGGATGGTCGTGTTCCAGTGCGCGTCATTCCGGAACCAACATTCCACTTTACATGTCAGCCGATGGGACGAGTACAGCCGCCCCCGTTGTCGGCGGTGCGGCACTACTCGCTCGCCAGTTCCTCCGAACTGAACTATCTATCTCAAATCCAGACAGTGCCCTCATCAAGGCGATTTTAATCAATGGAGCACGCGACATTGGAACCGCTAACATCCCCAATATGGACGAAGGTTGGGGTCAACTCGATTTGGAAGAGAGCCTCTATCCGTATGATGGTGTCATCGCCAAGAACATCTTCTATGACACATCTCAGACTTTGTCACCTGGGTTGTCCTATGCCTACAATTATGCAATCGACGGTTCGTATGGAATTGATGTCACATTGGTCTGGAATGATCAAGAGGGGTCATCCTCAGCCACCCAGTCTGCTGCGCGCCTTGTCAACGATCTCGATTTGACCGTCACCGCTCCTGATGGAACTACATACAAAGGCAATGATTTCGCCAATGGATTCTCTACCACTGGTGGTTTGAAGGATTCTCTAAACAACGTCGAAAGGGTTCGCTTATCCTCGGGTCCAACCGGTGATTGGACCATCACAGTCGCACATTCAGGTGGCTCGCAGCAAGGGTATGCTCTCGTCATCTCTGCCGTGGGTAATGAGAATCCAATCAGTGATATCGCCGTGTTCGATGGCTCTATTTGGGCCAGTCAAATGATGCCCCTTGAGAACGATTATGTTCTCCTGAGAATGGCCTGGGTCAATCAGGCGCCCGCGATTACTGGGAGTTATGAGGTACTGGTCGAAGACATCACTGACAACGAGGTCCTTTGGAGTGGAACCCGAGACCCTCTTCCCGGGGGTGCATCTGATTCATTCTCATTCCAGAAACGCTTCACAACCACTGGAGTCCATACCATTCGGCTCACTTTGGATTCGACAAACAATGTCACCGAGATGAATGATGAGGTCGATGGTACCAACAACAACATGATTGAACTCGACCTCAACATCACTGCAATCGGCGTTCGCATCACCCCTCACATGCAGGATGGTTCGATGCCCGCCGATGCAGATGAAGTTGAACTTGCTCGAAAACAGATTCTTGATCCTTCGACAGGTTCTGAAGTATCTTGGGATTTGACTCTCGCCAACGAGGGAACGAGTGATGAGGAAGTCGTCCTAGTTGTCACGCCCGTTCAGAGATTGGAATCCAATGGTGCATTGCAACCTCCACAGGATGATTGGGAGAAGATTCCATCCGCAGAAGGTCCTTTTTCGCTGACCTCAGCCGGTGGTGCTGCAGACAGTACTGATGTATCAGTCACCATGAGAGATCTCGATGCCGACCTCAATCCGCTCCCGGGCCAAGTCCCCATCTATGCACTTCCCGGCACTTATGTTGTCGATGTCATCGCTTACTATCGAATGAATCCCACCGTTTCACATACAATTCGACTTGAGGTTGAGGTTCTCCGAGTCGAAGGATTGGAAACGATTCTCGCTGGAACCAACAATCTTGGGGCTGTACCGGGCGAGTTCGCGACATTCTCCTTATCGGTGTTGAACACAGGTAACGGGGAGACTACATACCAGATTTCTTGTGAGACACCGAATCGCTGGAGCATCGAGTTGGGTTCCGGGAATTCATCATCACTCACTCTGGAACCTTTGGCTCGGACACAGTTCATTCCAGTGCCTGTCCGTGTCCGTGTCCCCTACATCGTCAATGGCCTACCTGCTGCCGGGACAGTCGAGGGTGTGACTTGCGTCACGTCTAGTCTGGCTGATCCGACCAAATCAACAACTGAATCTCCAGCCAATGGTGTCGAAGTGTGGGTCAGTCGAGCTTTCAGTGCCGATCTCTACGATGGCGCTGGGAACCCCCTTGGTCCCTCTGGTTTCATCGATGACATTTCGGTTGAGAACGAAGAACGAATCGAACATACGCTGGTCATCGAAAATCGCGGCAACATCGAGATTGATTTCAGCGTCCGCGCATCCCCCGCGATTCCGACCTGGAACCTAGAGATGACCGCGGGTTCGTTGGTCGACGCCCGATTCTTGCAATTCACATTACAACCCGGTACATCTTTGAATATCGAAATCGTGGTTCTCGTTCCAAACAATTCGAACGATGGTGACACCAATCAGATCGATTTCCGCACCGAACTGGAAGACTCTGGCTTCCAGATTAACCGCACCCGTCTCATCGTTCAGGAAATCGCTGATTTCACGATTCATCTTCCTGAATCGGGGACCATTTCCGCTGCGATTGGAGATTATGGATTGGCTGAGGTTGGTCTGGAGAATATCGGCAACGTCGACCTCCTCTTGAGTTGGTCATTTGGAACACTTCCTGATGGGTGGCAGGTTGGCTTTGCATCTACTGCCGCAGGAGGAATAGTGAAAGGCGGAGATACGAGTGTAACCGTGTCACTACAGGTGGCCCCTGGGACACCGCCAGGTCCCGGTGGATCGGTTTCAATCATCATCGATGCTGAGACATTGGACGGCAACACTCAGTTCCAGAAAGTCGCCGAACTGGGAATCGTTGTTGAACCAAGTCTGTGGTTGACATTCGAAACCGAGACAAGAATGGACATGGCTCAGAACACCCCGATGATTGGAAACGTCTCAGTCACAAATTCTGGAAATATCGCCTGCGACGTCACTCTCGTCACAGATGGACCTGAAAATATGAAAATTGGATTGGCTTCCGATTCCCTATCGGCCATGGCCATTGGCGAATCTCGAATGGTGTCATTCACTCTCACGACCGATTCTCTCCGCGGCCTCCAAACCGTGACCTTCAGCGGACAGGCTACCCCTCTCAACGGGGAGTCTCTCACTTATGGAAACGATTCGGCCACCCTTGAAGTCATGGTTTCAGGGGATGGTCAGTCGGATGGACTCACAGGCCTTCTGGAGTCATGGGGGTTGCCGGCTTGGTCGATTGCGATTCTAGCGTTGCTCATAATCGGGATGCTGTCCCTCGTCATTCTTCAGTTGCGGAAGACTGAATCGGCCATATCCCGGGGTGAAGAATTGTTGTCACCTGGTGAGATTCTGGGTGCTCAAGCGACGCGACGAGAAGCTGCCCTCAACATTGGTGGTTCTTCCGATGATCAGACGTCAGGCGCAGTGAGTGCATCTGAATTGGCCGACGCACTCTCTCAGAGCCGCCCATCTTCGTTACCTCCTCTTCCCAGTGGAACGCCCCCGTCGGGACTTCCACCGACACCTTCGGTCGTTCCAGAGGGGCTACCTCCTACGTCTGTTGACACTGGCCCACCGCTGCCTCCCGGCGGCTTACCACCAGGGTGGACCATGGAACAATGGAAACACTACGGAAAAGAGTACCTTGAGCGCACCGGTCAATCATGAACGGGGCCCGTAGGGCTCCGTTCAGTTCAAGAAGACCTCCCAGTTCGCCCAATCATGGCATCTTCGATTGTGTTGTTTGGACCGCCTGGTGCAGGCAAGGGGACACAGGCAGGCAACATCGTCCGTCTGACAGGAAAACCACAGATTTCGACGGGTGATATGTTGCGAGCCGCCCTCTCTGCCGGAACATCACTTGGTCTAGAAGCGAAAGGCTACATGGAATCTGGACAACTGGTCCCAGATTCAATCATCATCGGGCTGATTGAAGAGCGCTTGACTCAACCCGACGCCTCAGACGGTGTTTTGTTCGATGGTTTCCCTCGAACGATTGCTCAGGCCGAGGCGCTCTCAGAGATTGCTGATGTCAGTGTAGTCATTGCAATCGAAGTTCCAGATAGTCGAATCGTTGACCGAATCTGTGGCCGGTACACTTGCGCCAGTTGTGATGCCGTGTATCATGACACGTTCAACCCGACGACCACACAAGGGACCTGTGATGAATGTGGACACACAGAGATGAAGAGACGAGCAGACGACAACGAAGAGACGGTCCGAACTCGCTTGTCTGCATATCACTCTCAGACTGCCCCACTTGCAGACTGGTATCGTCAGAGAGACCTTTTCGTTGCCGTTGATGGTGATCAAGATATCAACACCGTCTCTGCTTCGATCTCAGAGGTTCTGTAGAGAGGCGTAGAAATGGGGCGAGGTAAGCGAGGCAGACCCCGTGCTGCTGCGTTGCGGCGAAAACGCGCAACCGCCGCAGTAGAACGGTTATCCGAGATTCTCAAATCTCCTTGGTCCCACTCGGAAGCCTCCGTCACTCAGGCATCCAAACAGATGTGGTCGATTGGTCAACGCCATCGTATCGGCCTGCACTCGGATCACAGAATTTGGATTTGTCGTGGGTGTAAGGGTCCCATTCGCCCGGGTATTACTGCCCGAATTCGTATTCGGAACGGTCGAAGAATTACCACATGCCAAACGTGTGGGAGAATTTCTCGCCGAGGCCCCGATTTCCCCAAGAGGTGAACGAATGTCAAAGGTCCCTGCACACATTCGAAAAATGGCTCATGACCGAGAATTCAAGGTGACCATTCGCATCGGTCGTTCCGGTCTATCGGATGCTATGTACGAGGAGTTGGACGCCCAACTGAAAAGTCGCAAAGTAGTCAAGGTGAAGATGAACAAGGGTTTGGCCGAACAGCGTGAAGACCGCCGATCCATTTTCGAAGAAATCGCCCAACGTGTCAATGCAACACTCGTCGATGCACGGGGGAACGTCGCCATTTACTGGCGCTCATAATTCCCCTTCTCCTCACGCGCGCGGGCGTAAGTGTTGAAGAATCGTCTCGTCCCGGGGGGGGGGGGGGGGGGGGGGGGGGGGGGGGGGGGGGGGGGGGGGGGGGGGGGGGGGGGGGGGGGGGGGGGGGGGG
>JAKUOE010000094.1 GCA_022449845.1 Candidatus Thalassarchaeum sp. | reverse complement strand
TGCAAAACAGGAACTATGTGACTGGATTCAGAAAGAGAGGGCAACAGCCATTGAGGCACTGACCAACGAACCCAGCGGAGTGTTGTCTGAAACATCGATTGGGTTGGTTAAACTCTTGGAAGGGGCACCTGCCGATCTCGCTGCTATTCAACGCAAAGTTGGTGGGAATCGGGAAGCGATTCGAGCATTCAATCAATGTCGACAAGCGATGATGAAGGGGGGAGATGGATTGGTTCCGGCGGATCGGTTGGCGAAATTACAATCCTCGATTGAGACCTCATCATTGCGCGGTGTTGAATTGCGACTTTTCATGGCGGTATTGGATCGTCTGAGATTCAATCGAGCGATGCGACTGCTTGAGGATCACCGAGAGGAAAGTACCCTTTCGGCAATCTCAACACTGGAAGCTGTGGTCGGAAAAAATCCCCGCAAACAGATTGTGGATGCGGTTCGGCAAGTCGTTCTTGAACACGATAGTATCGCCATTCCCGCCTTTGCCGAATGGCATCGGAAACATTCGGCATCCTCTTCTTGGCATCAGATTATCCTCGCTTCGATTGAGGAGATGAAAGGCAATCATCAGTCGGCGGGACGCTCCTTGCGGCGAGCCAGCCTCGATTCAGAGTTCAGTTTTGAGAATCGGCTTCGTTTGGCACGTCGCGCACTCATCGCCTTCGCCCATGCTGGACGGTTTTCAGAAGCGATTGAGATGTTGAATTCACAACAGGCACTCCAGTCTGCTCTAACGGGGCAATTTCAACTCTATCTGAATGTCTGCAATGATGCGCAGCGTCAACAGTCTGAATCTGCTCGGCACCGTTTATTGAATTGGATTGCGCAAACAGTGGTCGTCGTGGAGGAGAATGAAGATGGAGAAGCCATTGAGAAGGAACGAACGACATATCCTTCTGATGAACTCGATTTATTGTTCACCTACCCCAACTCACGAGGACTCCCAAAAGAACCATGGCAAGGTCGTGTGAGATCTGCGATTCGTGGAATCAAGGAAAAGCGAAGTCAGAGAAGTATGCTCGAAGATCGGTTCCGTCATATTTTCATCGACAAACCAACGGTGCAAGAAATTGAGGCTGTCGCGGGAGAAGCCGCCTCCCTGAACCCAACTCAAGGGTTGATGATGTTTGAGCGAGCGATGAACTCAGGGGTATTCTCAAACAATGAGTTAAGGGCGCTATCGCGCAGTCAGAAGGCAATTTTCCATTTGAATGAAGATGCCTTGCCCATTCGCATCCGTCGAAAATTGCGACATCAACAATTGATACCATTGATTCTCGTCGATACCAATCTACTCATCGATTCGGCCAAGGAATACATCGGTCTGTTGCTAGATGCTGAAGGGAGACTCGATACAAACGCCCATGGAACGTTCCATCGAACTGTGCTAAACAAGGCGAATGCAGGAATGGTAGAGCTGATGGTCCCCAATGCAGCCGAACATGAATTCAGGAGTGTGATGTCAAAACTGGGTCGTGTTCGAAGTTTGTTTGATGATGTTTGGTTGAATAACGTAGAATGGGAAGAAAAGGTCAACCAAAAGGCAATCGATTCAATCTGTAAGCAAGTCTTGTCCGATTTCAATGCCTGGAAGATGCCGGTCGACCCTGAACAAAAAGCAAAAATTGCGGCTTTTGAAGAAAAGACGGTGCAATTCATGTTGACACATATTGATACCTATACCGAGGTAGTGGAAAGCAAGGCTGCAAACAATCCAAAGTCTCTGAAAAACAGAACCAAAATCAAAGGCGATGCAATCTATCCTGAGCGGGGAGATCGGGATATCATGAGGTTGGCTGCGATGCTCGCGGATTCAACTCACAAAGGAATTGGTGCGATATTGGTTGCATCAAGAGATGCAGATTTCTGGATCGTTCGGCGCTCTTTGGAAGAGGAATTCGGATTCGGTGTTGTCCGTACTGCACGCGAACTCAGCCAATGGGCCTGATTACTGACACCAGGCGGCCACATAGCGATCGATTGTGGGCGTGTCTTCATTGACAAAACCCGAGAAACTCACGGGTTTCAACGTGTGGAATTGGCCTTCCATCCACACTCGACTCAAGGGCCATGGTGGTGCCGGCTCGTCGGGTATTCTCTCAGTTAGCAAACGGCCAATGCACAACAAATGACCGTTGGAGTTGAGGAATTTCGGGAGATTAGATGCAGCAGCATCTCGAACAGATTCGGGAATGGCTTGGAGAATGTGAATCTCAACCACGAGGTCGAATGTCTCCAACCATTGATCTGATGGGTGCATCAAATCTCCAACACAATAGTTCACTGAGGATTCGGGGAAGCGTTCGCGGCACCAGTCAATCGAAGATTGTGAGAGGTCGAAGGCTGTGACATCAAAACCAGCTGCGGATAACCACTCTGCATCATCGCCGAGACCACAGCCGACAACCAAAGCTCGTCCCGTTATCTCAGGGCGTTCTGCAATCCACTCAACCATCTTCGGGTTGGCCTCCATCCTAGCCCAGGGAATCTCATCAGAGTCGCGATCTGCACCCGCGTACAATTCTTCAAACCAGCGCAGTGGTTCACCATCCGCCTCAGCGGCCTGTGATAATTTGAGTAAACGGGCTCTCGCCTCTGCGAGTTTTTCATCCACGCGAACAACCTCACATGTGGTCGATGATTGCCTGACCAAATTCTGAGCATTTGAGCAGAGTAGCGCCGTCCATCAATCGCTCGAAATCATAGGTGACTGTCTGAGCACTAATCGCGCCTTCCATTCCCTTGACGATGAGATCTGCAGCTTCACCCCAACCCATGTGTCGAAGCATCATCTCGGCACTGAGAATCAAACTGCCGGGGTTCACCTTGTCCTGGCCGGTATACTTGGGTGCAGTACCATGGGTTGCTTCAAAGATGGAAATGCCAGTGTCGTAGTTGATGTTGGCACCCGGGGCGATTCCGATTCCACCGACTTGAGCAGCCAATGCATCGGAGATGTAGTCGCCATTGAGATTCATTGTGGTCAACACGCTATACTCACGCGGGCGCGTGAGGACCTGCTGTAGCATGGCATCTGCAATGACATCCTTGATGGTGATTGTATTGCCTGTGTTTGGGTTGGTCATCGTACACCACGGACCTCCATCGAGTAACTCGGCACCGAATTCATCTCGGGCCAATTGATAACCCCAGTCTCGGAATCCGCCTTCTGTGAATTTCATGATGTTGCCCTTGTGGACCAACGTCACACTATCCTTGTCATTGTCAATCGCGTACTGAATGGCTGCGCGAACGATTCGCGCAGTGCCTTCGCTCGAAATCGGCTTGATTCCAATCCCACTGGTGTTTGGGAAGCGAATCTTATCGACACCCATCTCATTCTGTAAGAAATCGATAACCTTCGCGACCTCAGGTGAACCTGATTCCCATTCGATGCCGGCGTAAACGTCCTCACTGTTCTCACGGAAGATAATCATGTCCACCGCACCGGGATCTCGGACCGGGCTGGGGGTTCCAGCATACCATCGAACCGGGCGCACACACGCGTAAAGGTCGAGCTTCTGACGTAGAGCCACGTTGAGACTGCGAATACCGCCGCCCACAGGTGGCGTGAGGGGGCCTTTGATCGAGACAAGGCCTGTACGCATTGCATTGAGTGTCGCGTCAGGGAGCCATTCGCCGGTTGCATCGTAGGCCTTCTGTCCAGCCAAAACCTCGTGCCAATCAATTTCTTTCTCGCCATCATAGGCCTTGGTGACACTGGCGTTGACCACATCGATCATGACAGGGGTGATGTCGATACCGATTCCATCGCCCTCGATGTAGTGGACAATCGGATGATTGGGGACATTAAGAGTCCCATCTTGCATGGAAATTGAAGTGCCCGACATGTCTCTCAAACCGGCCGAGATGGCGGGCATTGATGATGCTAACCCTCAATCAATCCTAGGCTCAAGGTCAATTCTGAGGCAGGGATGACTCAAAGACCGGCTGGTCGTTCCTTGGGATGTGGCGAGTTCACCTGAATGGACTGAAGAGGCGCTGCGAGAGCATTACGCTGACGGGGCAAGAATCGAATTTGGATGGCTGAACAAGGCCTCTCGACATCAGTTTAGATGGCGCTCTCTGAAAGGCCCCTGGATTACATCACGTACCCGAGCATCGACGGGGAAGAAGTTGGTTGCGGGATTCAAGGACGCCATGCCCACGGATGTCTACATCTCGACATCGTCATGGCTGGATCCCGTGAATCTGCCTCGAATCAGAGATACATCTCGCCCTCCTCCCGTTCTATTGGATCACATGGTCGTCTTCGATATCGACATCCGACCCTTCTGTAGAAGTCGATTAGAGAAAGCGCGGAAATCAACCCTTGCGCTCCGGGATTGGTTGTTAGAGAATACCCAATTGGAGATTCAACACGTCACTTTCTCCGGTAGCAAAGGATTCCATTTGGTCGCCCACGACCCCGATCGCAGTGCCTTCGCAGAACCCGATCCCGTCATACGAGAAGAGTTGGTTCGAGCTCAGCGCAAACGTCTCCTCAATGAGGTCATCGAAGCCGGACATTCGGTCGACCCAGTCGTGACCCCGGATACCCGGAGAATCATCAGGTTGCCTGGAACTGTACACGGGACAACGGGGTGGGAATGCACCATCCTTGAACCGGGATGGTTGGAGAGTCCTGTCCACAAATGGATTGATGCGATTCCAAAGCATCCATTGGCGATTCGAATGCCGAGAAGACAACCGCTCACTTTACCACGGATCGTGTTGCCCAAACGAAAGAAGAAGTTGACTTTGAAAGATGAAGAGCAGGCCACTGAGTACATGAGTCTCGAAGTGAGCAGCCATGTCTCAGGCACTCGAGATCGTTCCGCTGTGGTCGCATGGTTGCCCCGAAGATGGGGGGATGTCCGAGAAGCCATCGAACAAGCAGATGCGAAGTTCGATGAGGCAAATCTCGGGCCTGTGGCCTATCTTCACGACGGGACGCGGGTGCTCGCGATTGTCCCACGAGCCATGCCCCGGGATTTTCTGATGAGTCGATTGCCGAGGATGGGGTTCGGAAAGTTGGCTCATGAAATTCGTCGCTTTGAGCATTCATGGGTTCGAATCACGGGGATGATGTTGGAAGATGAATGGGTCGGTGAACTAGAACCTGTAACTGTGACAGGGTATGCAGCCAGCGAACGATGTGCACATCCTTGGTCGGCCTCACATCTAGAACTGTGTGAGCGTGTCGGGTTGCCCATCCAACTGGATGGCGGCGATATCGCTGGGAAAGCAGATGCTGCGATGAGAGTCGTTGTACGGCGCTGAGTTTATCGTGCGCGTCGACAACCCCACTTTGTCCCATAGAAGGAGCCCTCGGGCAATGACTGTTGGCTTACAGCCCATCGATGACCAGTACCCCACCGGGCGCGGCGCCGGGACAGCGCCGCGGCCACGACCCTAGGTTCAACCATGGATTGGAGATGTGAATCGTGGCTGTCACTGAGTTTTGTATGATATTCACAATCTTCTGTGGTTGGGGGATCTGGAAGGTTGTTCGAACATTTGCAGCGAATATGGATGGGGAGCCACCAAAAACCACTCCACATACTTACGTGCCCACTACAAAACCAGAGAGATGCACACCGGAAAAAATTCCAGATGCGGAGGTGGAAGTCAAAATCAGAGCCATGCGAGGCATGTACAGAACGAAAGGTTCGATTAATGGGAAACCGGTGAAATTCCTGG
>JAKUOE010000093.1 GCA_022449845.1 Candidatus Thalassarchaeum sp. | reverse complement strand
CGATTCGATTGGCTGCACTCTTGTCCTCAGTATCGAGATTGACATTGTATGCAATCAAAATATTTCTGGCGCCAGTGGCGGTCGCTCCCATCGTCGGTTTGAATTCAGCTGGACCGAAATCGGGCACCCACTCAACTGCAGAAATCTTCTCTTCCAATCCCTCATATTCGCCCCGACGTATATCTGGTAATCGAACCCGTTCAGGGTTACGTGCCGATTCAGCATAGAGGTAGATGGGCAATCCGAATTCGGAACTAACGAATTCCGCATAACGGACCGAGAGTTCGACACAATCGGACATTGTGCAGCCTGATATTGGTAGGAATGGAACAACATCAACTGCACCCATCCGGGCATGCTCACCGGAATGTCCAGTCATATCGATTTCGTTGAGGGCAACACGCGTACCACATATGGCTGATTCAAGCACGGATTCAGGGGGGCAAACAATAGTGACAACTGTACGATTGAAATCAGCACCCATATCGACATCAAGAAGGGTCACACCATCTACCGAACACATCGCATCTGTGATGGCTGAGATGACTGTCTCATCTCTTCCTTCGGAAAAATTCGGCACACACTCAACAAGTGCTGGCATGGTTCACCGTCAAGGGGGATATCCATGAGTGTTCGCATCAGTGGAACAGGCCTTCGGGAGCATCGCCACGTGTTGAATTGGCCTTCTTATCGGCGATTCTCTCAATGGCTGTGATGAAATCCTTGGAATTGACTGATTTTCTCTTCGCACGGATGGCAATCATTGCGGCTTCGACACAGGTTGCCTTCAAGTCAGCACCACTGAATCCCTTGGTGAGTGAGACAATCTTCTTCACGGAGAGGTTCTTCGATTTCGGCATCTTGCCCATATGCAGATCAAGGATGGCTTGGCGACCTTCATCATCCGGCAATGGAATCTCGATGATTCGATCGAATCGTCCAGGCCTGAGGAGTGCTTCGTCTAAGATATCGGGGCGATTTGTCGCTGAAATCAATTTCACATCATCTAGCGCATCGAATCCATCTAATTCGGCTAGTAATTGCATTAGGGTCCGTTGAACTTCTCTGTCACCACTTGTTGCCGTGTCTAGACGTTTGGCTCCGATCGCATCTATTTCGTCAATGAACACAATCGATGGTGCCTTTTCACGGGCCAGATCAAAGAGTTCCCGAACCATCCGCCCTCCTTCACCAATATATTTCTGGGCCAACTCACTACCGACGAGTCGAATGAATGAACACTCAGTCGATGATGCGACCGCTTTCGCGAGCATGGTTTTTCCACAACCCGGTGGGCCGACCAGTAGGACGCCCTTCGGAGGTTTAATTCCAAATCTTGTGAAGGATTCAGGAGATGTCAAGGGTAGTTCGATACTTTCTTTGATTAGTTGAATCTGTTCATCAACACCGCCCATGTCATCGTATGTGACATCTGGTCGTTCGACCATTTCTGCACCGGTAACCAATGGATCCCATGCATCATGTAGAACCTCTATGACAGAGAGTGTGTCTTGATTCAGCGCCACTCTCGCACCTGGTTTGAGCAATTCTGAATCGATACGCTGGTTGGCTGTGACAAGAAATACAGTGCCATTGGATGACCGTACAACGACTTTCTCATCATCGATAGTATCCTGAATATGACCGACAATGTGAGGTGGTGATCTGAGCATGCGGATTTCTTCTTCGAGTCGATTGACTTTCTTTTTCTGTTGACTGACTTCATTCTCAAGATAAACTCTCTCGGTTAGGAGATTTTGAGCTCGTTCCGTCAACTCGCGAAAATCACCCTCCAATCGTTTGAGTTGGGCATCTATCCCCTCGTCATCTCTAGAACCATGGGTATCGTCACTCCCTGGCTTAATCGCGTCGGAGTCAGAAGACATGGATGTTCGTCTAAGACATCGTAGATGAACACTTCCTAAGGAATAACACATAAACTGAAAATTGAAGGCCACGTCGCGTGAGCACGAATGGTGATGAAATGGGTGACTGTGATGTCTGTGGCGCGATGAAGGTCGGCACACGAATTGCAATGAGAGGGCGCACATCAATTGAGGCCTGCACCCAATGCATCGAAAAAATGGGATTGGACATCGCATCGTCCGACACGGCTCCAAGCCCACAAACAACGAAGCCTTCATCGCATACAAAATCCAGTGGAAATCATCGAAAGGGACATCAAGCGAAAAATATCATGCATCGTAGGATTGAGGAATTACGAACTGACTTCGCTACAGTCATTAGACAAGCACGTGAATCCAAGGGATGGGATCAACGTGAACTCGCAAAAAGGATGGCTGAACGTGTCAACATCATCCAGCACACGGAGGGTGGTAAGCGACCAACTGATTCGGTGGTCACTAAATTTGAGAGGATTCTCGGAATCAAACTCATGGTCGAACGATCTGCGGAAGAGGAATCACATGTACATCGTACTGAAGATCGACCGATGACAATGGCTGATTTATACGAGCAAGCACAGAAGGAATTGCGGGGTGAATAAATGGGTAATGATGTGCCTTTGCACATCATTCATCTTGAACAAGATGACCCCAAGAAATGTACCGCACGAAAACTTGCATCCAGAGATTTGGCGACACTACACTTTGACACCCGCCGTCCACCCCGGCGCGGGTATTTACTCGACCCATCAGCTGGTACCATACTCGGTCCGGACGATCTTCCAATGATTCACAAAGGTGCAGCATTGGTTGCACTCGATTGTTCGTGGAAGCGTCTCGATGAATCATTACATCAGATTCGTACTAAATCTCCACGATTAGAGGGGCGCACCCTACCCTTGGTTCTCGCAGCCAATCCTGTCTCATGGGGGCAACCCGGTCGATTGAGTACAGTAGAAGCATTGGCGATGTGTTTGATATTACTGGGACAAGATGATCAAGCGAAACGTATCCTCGCTCCGTTCGCATGGGGTGAACAATTCTTACTACTCAATTCAGAGCCACTGACCGCATACAAGAATGCTAAATCAAGAGATGAAATGGTCGATATTCAATGGGAATTCTTCGATAAGCCAGAGTAATCAGCGAACGCGCGAACCATTCCCAATCTCACCATCGATTGTGATTAGTTTAACGGCACCATCCCCATCATCAGCGGCACAAATCATCCCTTCTGATAGTACACCACGCAATTTACGTGGTTCAAGATTTGCGACAAATACGACCTGCTTCCCGGTCATTTCCTCAATGGTGTAGTATGGTTTGAGTCCTGCACAGACGTTTCTTCCATTATCTGAGCCAACATCGATGTGTATCACATACAATTTGTCTGCATTCGGGTGATCCTCGACCGATGTAATGGTCCCGGTCCTCAATTCAACCGACATAAAAGTTTCAAAATCTAAAAACGCTGTACCTTCGGGTGCTTTTTCCATATCATTCTCCTCCAATTTCTTCGATTTCTTACCACTGCCCTTTACACCATGACCGGGGTCATCGGGGACGTCCTCATCCTGAGACTGAGCGAGTGATTCTTCATGCTCAAGAATGGCCTCAAGGTCGAGGCGTGAGAATAGGGGTTGACTGATTGAAGACCATGTGATGGGTGTAGACCAATCAGTTGCACTCTCAAAGGGTGCCTGTGAAACGTCACCATCCTGCCCAAGCATCGTCCACAATCTCTGAGCACTGAAGGGAAGGAAGGGGTGACTGGTGATTGCCAAGAAGCGTGCAAGGCGCCAACCAAATGCCAATTTACACAATGACGCACTACGCTCAGCGGCGTAATTATCAGCGTCTGAATCTGAGGATTCAGAGATATATTTCCATGGTACAGCCTTCTGTATCATCTGGTTGCCATATTGGGCAGCAGACATGACATGGCGTAGGGCCTCCTTGTATCGATGACGATTGAGGCTTTGTGTGACTTGAAAGTAAATCTGTTCAAGACGAGTCATATCGTCAGCACACTGTTCTAAATCATCATGGTCAAGCAATGGGTTATCTCCACCAATCTTGTTGCCTAGGCTCATCACACGGTTGACATAATTGCCATATGTTCCATTGAGTTCAGAATTAATTTTTTCCACGAAATCAGGCCAATTGAAATCTGTATCATGATTTTCGGGCATATTGATACTGAGGTAATATCGCAGTGTGTCTGGATCGAATCGCTCGAGGAACGACGGCAGCCAAACAGCATGTTTGCGGCTTTTACTAAATTGTCCACCGGCAAGCATGAGATATTCCATGGCTGGAACATTTGTTTCAAGTGCAAGATCATGCGGTCCAGGTAAACTGACTGGGTCATCATCACCCAAACCATTGTTAGCATGGTTCAAACCCATGATTAGAGCTGGCCAGATGACTGTATGGAATGGGATGTTGTCCTTACCAAGGAAATAGAGATGCCTGGGTGAAACTCCATCATCAGATACGCACCACCATTTCCGCCAATCATCAGATTCAGCAAATCGTTGAGCCCAGATTCGAGCGCATGAATAGTAACCCTGTACCGCTTCGAACCAAACGTAAACACATTTCCCATCCCATTCTCCGCCATCCAATGGAATCGGTATACCCCATTCCAAATCACGGGTGACGGCACGCGGTCGAAGGCCAATGTCTAGCCATTGCTTTGTCATTGCACGAACATTGGCTTTCCAGTTGGGATTGCGTTCTGTTGCATGGGATTCTAATACATCCTGAAAACGATCAAGTCGATAGAAAAAATGTTCCGTATCACGAATTTCAATTTCAGCGGCTGGATTCAGCTTAGATCGTGGATTTTGCAGTTCATGCGATTCATATGTGGTCCCACATTCATCACATTGGTCTCCTCTCGCTCCATCTTCGCCACAATTGGGGCATTCACCTTAGACGTAACGGTCCGGGAGAAATCGGCCACCACCATCATCGCGAATCTCGTAGTACTGTTGCATGGTTTTTTGTTCAAATAAACCCGCATCCATGAGTGATTTGAAATTATCCTGAACAAATTGTTTGTGTTCAGGGTCACTGGTACGGTTGAAAAGTGCGCCACCGTATTCAATCCCCCTAGGGTCAATGTTTGGCTCCCAGATGCAACCGAGATCAAGAAGTGCCTGAGTGTTGATAGCATGGTACCGATCGACAATCTCCTGCGGAGAGACACCTTGCGATTCAGCTGTTACAGTGATGGGAGTTCCGTGTTCATCCGAACCAGAAACCATCAATACACGATTTCCCAATGCCTTCTCGTATCGTGCATGAATATCTGGGGGCAAGTAACAACCAGCGACATGGCCCAAATGAAGCGGGCCATTGGCATACGGCCAAGCGACGCAGATGAGAACGTGTTCATCCGACATTCAAATCACTATTCTCCATTCTGTTGTTCGTTTTCATCATTGGTGTGTCCGAATTTTTCTTTAGCGAATTCCCGGAGATCCTCCGCTGTTGTCCCCTCCTCAATGGCATCGAGATCCGCTTCATCTACGATTTCGACACCGAGAAGTGTTTCGATAATATCCTCCATACTG
>JAKUOE010000092.1 GCA_022449845.1 Candidatus Thalassarchaeum sp. | reverse complement strand
CGGACTCGCATTGTTTAAGAAAGACTGTCAGGTCGCGAGGCACCTCTGAGGTTGAACCATGTCCAGTGTGAACGATGGAAGTAGTGAGCAAAGCGGTGCGTTCGAAGATCGCGTTCAGGCTTGGCAAGATGGCATCGAATCTGGGATTCGAGGCTTGGGAAAGGGTTCTTGGGCCCGAATTATCAAGATGGCACGCAAGCCCAGTTCGCTTGAATTCAAACAGACTTGTATCGTCTGTGGAATTGGAATGTTCGTCCTCGGGTTCATCGGCTATGTGATGCTGGTTCTGATGGACAATGTGCTGCCTTCATTCTTTGAATGGCTCATCAATTGATTCAGGAGTTGACAAAATGACTGATAGCGGTGAAGAAGAGATTGTCGAAGATGAAATCACCGAGGATGGTGAGGTCGTTGAGGAGGCGGTTGTCGAGCAGATTGAGCAAACAGAGGATGCGGAACAATCGGAAGTGGTCGTCGATGAGGCGCCTGAAATCGAAGAAGAGCCTGTGGCTGTTGTCGACACGTCGTCATACAGTGGGGATGAGTTCATCGCATTCGTTCGTCATGAAGGCAAGGTTCTACTGATGCAGCGAGCCGATGGAGTCGCGGATTTCCCTGCAGCATGGGATGGTGTCTATGGTATCGGTGATCCAAATGACATCGAAGCTGTCACCCGTCGAATCGAAGAGGCAACCGGAATCACGGCTGCAAATCTAACGCACATTCGCAGTGCTGAAGCGCGGGGACTAGAATTCGGAAACCGTCTGAATGATGTGACTCCGATTCTCTTCAACTCAGAATCTACAGAGGTTGAGCCACGTACTCTCTACAAGATTGCAGAATGGGCTGATCCTGGCCACATCGTCACAGAACAACCTGAGCCAGATGCCGTAAGCAGTGGGTCGCCCCGATACACGATTCCTCAGTTGGGTGACCTATACGGTGACGTCGCATCCTACCTTTACGTCCTCAAGACAACAATGGGACAAGAGGAAAAGGTCGCAAGCGAGATTCAAGCCAGACTCTCTGGAACAGGGTCATTGCAAGACATTCAGAGCGAGATTTTCAGTGTCCTATGTCCGACGATGATGCGCGGATATGTCTTCGTTGAAGCCAGTGCATATCATCACGTGGAGAAACTCATTGGTCGAGCCGGTGGACGAACGACACCACTCAAGAATTGTCGAAAGGTTTTGCCGGGCGCTTCTCCATTGGGAGCTGTGACACCATACCTTGAGCCAAAGGCCGCAACAGCAGGAATCGAAGAAGGCGATATCGTCGAGATTCGAGTCTCGAGTTTCAAGGGTGAACGAGCTCGTGTCACCAACGTTGCTGAGAACAAAGAAGAGGTGACTGTGGAATTGTTCGATACACCAATTCCAATGCCCCTCACACTGCGGGCTGATCAGGTGCGCGTAACGCAGCGCGTCGATGAGTAAGATAGGGTCGCGCGCGCGTGTTATATACAGGAAGTAGGTCGCCCGGTCCCCCACAATGGAGTGTTTACGATGTCTGCCCGCAACGAGACCCCGCACACCGTGCTCAAGACGCTCGGTCAGAAGAAGTGCAACGGTTCGTGGGATGCCTCCACTGAGAACTTGACCATTCAACAGGTCATCGAGGTCTCAGAGACCAAGAAAGACAAACTCACGGGAGCGACCCAGAAGGCTCGCGCCCTCGAAGTCATGGGCACTTGTGTGTCAATGCGAGTCAACGTAGAGGGCATGCGCCCGAAAGAAGCCATTGCGGCAGTAAAAAATGGAGATTTCGATTCACAATTTAACTGATTAAATCACGGATTGCGGGAGAGGGGCAACCCTCGTGGACCGCGGGGGTGAGAAAAAATGGAAGAAAATATCAAACAAGCAATCGAACAGGCCCTCTCTGAGGCACCTGAACGAAATTTCAACGAGACGGTGGAATTCGCTTTCACCATCAAGGATGTCGATTTGAAGAATCCAGCGAATCGGATTCAAGAAGAGATTCGGCTTCCTGCCGGACGAGGTCGCTCACCTAGTATCGCCATGTTCGCTGACGGTGAAATGGCGACCAAGGCCAAGGACGCGGGCATCGAAGTTATCGATCCAACACAGATTGAGGATCTAGGGGGCACACGACAGAAAGCTAGGAAGTTGGCGAGAAAGCACGACTTCTTCCTCTCTGAGATTCCCCACATGGGTCCCATCGGCCGATTCCTCGGTGTCGTTCTCGGTCCCCGTGGAAAGATGCCTCGCCCGGTTCCACCGGTTGCAGATCCTGCGGCCATTGCAGCCGGACTGAAAGATGTCGCCATCGTGCGAAGCCGAGACAAGATTACCTTCCACACTGTCGTTGGAACACGCGATCAAGGAGTAGACGCACTGACACAGAACGGGATGGAAGTCTGGAAGCGTGTGACCAGCAAACTCGAACGTGGCTCCGGTAACATTCGATCGTTCTACGTCAAGACCTCAATGGGTCCTTCGATTAGAGTGGAGGTGATTCTCTGATTCCAAAGGCTGCTCAGTGGAAAAAGGACCGCGTCACTGTCCTTACTGATTTACTCAAGAATTCTGGCGGAGTCGTCGGTGTCATCGATGTCGCGGGAGTGCCAGCCACAGCCATGCTCGGCATGCGTGAGACACTACGTGAACAAATGGTCATGACAATGGCCAAGAAGACCCTCATCCGTCGGGCTTGGAAGAAGGCTGGTCTTTCTGGAGATGAACTCGACACCCTCCTTGATGGAGTCACACAACCCATGCTGGTTCAGTCTGATAACCTCAACGCGTTCCAACTCTTTGCTGAATTGGAGAAAACCCGAACAGGTCGTCCGGCGAAAGCTGGAGATATCGCACCCAATGACATCGTCATTGAAGAAGGTCCAACCACGTTCCCACCAGGTCCAATTGTGGGTGAATTCAACTCCGTTGGAATCCCGGCGAAGATTGACAAGGGCAAGGTATCGATTGTGAAGACGGTCACGGCGGTTGAAGCGGGTGAGCCCATCAGTGCTGACCTCGGGCTGATGTTGTCCAAACTTGAAATCAATCCAATCGAAATCGGCCTGATTCTCTCAGGAGCAATTGAAGATGGCACCGTCATGGCTGCCGACGATCTCGACCTCGATCTCAGCGGATTCACTGCGAACGTGAAGAGTGCTACAAGTGGTGCCTTCAACCTCGCATGCAATATCGGATGGTTCACCGACCAAACCATACCAGTGCTCATTTCAAAGGCGGCTGGTGAAGCGATGGCGGTGGCTGTTGAGGCAGGTATCCACAACGAAGAGACCATGCCGATTCTAATCAGTCGGGCACACGCCCGTATGTTGGCCGTTGCAGGCCAAGTAGACTCCTCTGCACTGGACGATGAATTGTCCGGTGCACTCGGCGCTGCGGCTACGGTCGCGGCTGCCGCCCCCGCTGCTGAGGAAGCGCCGGCTGAGGAAGCCGGTGAGGAGGAAGCAGAGGAAGAGGATGAGGGCGCCGAATTCGGCGGCCTCGGGGGTCTCTTCGATTGATCCCAACAAACAAAAAAAAGGTGAAAAAAATGGAATATGTATATGCTGCTATGATGCTGCACTCTGCAGAGAAAGAAATTGACGAGAAGTCCGTTGGCGCTGTCTTGAAGGCCGCTGGCGTGAAAGCTGACGACGCGCGCGTGAAGGCGCTCGTTGCAAGTTTGGCTTCCGTAGACATCGGTGAAGCAATGAGCCAGGCCATCGCGGCACCCGCTGCGGCTGCTCCGGCTGCTGCTGGTGGTTCATCAGACGCTCCGGCGGCTGACGAGGCCGCTGCCGATGAACCTGAAGAGGACGATGACGCGGGCTTCGAAGGCCTGGGTTCGCTCTTCGGCTAATCTCACAGAGAAGCTCATTCAACAACAACCAGGATAGCAAGCCCACATCGGTGGGGCGCCCAAGCGTGAGCAGGTCGTTTGACCAAGGTCAGACGGATGCCGGGGCTGCCAATCACCCGCGCCTCGTCCAGCAGCGACGGTGCGCCCCTCCGGAGTGGTTTTCTCGCCCAGCGACGGATTCGTTCGCTGCGGCATCCTCATGACTGAATTGCGTCAGCCTCTTGCATGGCCCGGCCGAGAAGTGTGACCCTTGAGGTCAACATCACTCCAACACAGGCCATTCGAGCACTCCGTGAACTTGCGGAGGTGGCCAGTTGGGAATGGGAACGCGATGAAGGGAGTCGATTGGTCGATCGAATGATGATTATCATGCCCATTGCTCAAGCCACGCGAACCTTCCGCCTAGCCATCCTCTCTGGAGATGGGAAAGGCCTGATTCTGACCGCTTGGGAGGAGGTGCCCGGTTCTGGTGGAGGTGTCACGAAGGTCGAATGGATTGTTCCGGGACATCTGACAGGCGATCCATTCAGAGAATTGTTGGCGGCATGGTGTTCTCGACATCCTAATTGCCCATGGCGTTGGTCTTTCGGACAACGATCAATGATTGGTTTCTTGCTCCCAGTATGGCGAAGAAGCCGCCGGGAATTTCGCCGATTCAAACTCGATACCACCCGAAAAGGATGGCCACTCAAAGCGGAATGGCCACCCAAAGGGTGGCCGGATGCACGAGAAGAGGAATAATATCGTCAAGAAGGCATATTCATCAACCACGGACGCTCTGATAGAATCGAGGCGGACCCATGAACATGGACACCATCATTGACAAATGGTTCTCAACAAGGGACCAGAAAATCACTTGGGGGATTTCTCTCGCCTTCTTCATCATCTTCCCGATTTACTTCGCGAACATCGCCGCTTTCCTCCCTGAAGGAGCCATGGTCAGCGGGGGAGCCGGAGTAAGTGGAGATTGGGATGTAACCTTCGAGGAATCCGATGTGGCAACCTCGGAATCAACGGAGTTCCTGATGGATGGAGAGGAATTTGAATTTGAATTCATGTTCAATGAACCAGGCATCAATCTGGCGTACGTTGAGATTACGGTATCTCACGGTGAAACCGATGAGAGTGGGCGGACCCCAGCCATCCAAGACCGTTGTGACAATGCAGTTGGAGAAATGGAATTGAGTGGCGTCAACGGTTATGTCGAAAGTGGTTCGACGACAAGTGGAGAATCGGGTCCTCCTAACGAATGTCCAACGTCCTATACGATGGTCGTCCTACTCATTGAGAACTATACTGGAGACTCATACCAGACCAGTGGTTCAAAGGGTGACATTCAGAATATGTGGTCTGATGATGGAAATGGTAGGGGTGACTGGATGTGCGTCATCACCTTAGAAACCCGAACCGGTAGTGCTCCGGGCCCGGGCCCGACGGGTGTATGGAACAACAATGAGGATGGAGAGGAAATCAAAGTCTCATGGCGAGTCGTCGGTGTCGAAGTGTCGGTAACACCCGTTGTAGAAGTCAGCGTCAGTTGAATCAAGTCTTGGCGACAATTTTGATGACATCGTTGTCATTGAGTTCGTGATCGGCCCCAATGACACGCCCCGTGCGCCCATCAACGGCTCGAATGAATCCATCTCCAAGATCAGAGTGTACTGCATAAGCCAATCCCTTCGCTGTCGTTCCGCGCTCCACGAGTAGGGCATCTGGAAGAACTCGTCCGTCGCCATCCGTCCAATGTCCCTCATCTTGTACTGGATAGGCGACAATGCGGTCCAAACGCTCGCGAACGATACGTGAGACCAAATCCACCAATCCGGTCCCTCCTAGGCGCTCTAAACGCTCTGAGAGTGCTTCTAGGCCCTTTCTCTGAGCATCATTGAGTCCAGATTGTCCTGCTTCAGTCAAGGTGAAGTTCTGGGCACCCGGTGGATAATCGAT
>JAKUOE010000091.1 GCA_022449845.1 Candidatus Thalassarchaeum sp. | reverse complement strand
GAAGAGGAAGAGATGGAATTGCCCGACCTTGTCAGCGAGGAAGATGACGATTCATATGACGAGGAAGATATCGAACTCGTCGACCTTGATTGAACCCTTTCGGAGACAAGACCCTCCATAGGAGGGTCGTATTCTGTCCGAACGTCGCTCCATTTCCCTTAATACCCTGATGGGCACGGAGATGACTGGGTTCAGCCATGTCTATGCACAAATCTCCATCCACGGCCGCCGCCGGATTCCCTCTGCGAACGCAGCGATTCCGAGCCATCGGTCTGACACTTCTGATGATGTTCTCAACCTTGGCTGCCTTCCAATATGCTGCATGGGAAGCCGCCGCGACCAACGATCAGGACGGCGATGGTTTGACCATGGGTCTGGAGTTCCTTCTCAATACTCAACCTCAGGATTGGGACAGTGACAATGACGGTCTTCCGGATGGTTGGGAGTATCAGTATGGTTTGGATCCTCTGGATGCCTCCAGCCTAGGCAATGATGGTGCCTCTGGTGACCCTGACGGTGACGGCTTGACCAATCTGCAGGAGTATTCCTATCTCGAACCCGCGACTTGGGATTTGATTAGCACAGCCAGTCTACTCGATAACGGTGTTTGGTGGAATGGTACAGTCCCAGTCCGCAACTGGGATGAGGAGACGGCCATGCAAGCCGTTCCAGGCCAAGGGTCAGATGGTGCTGATGAAGACCCCATGGGAGACATGTGTAACGATAATATCGACAACGATTACGATGGTCTAGTAGATTCCGCGGATCCCGATGGGGATGGCGATTCAAACTGTGGCAGCGATGATGACGACGGCGATGGTAACATCGACGAGGATCCAGATGGTTGGGATACTGACAACGACGGCATGTCTGACGGCTGGGAAGTAGCCAATGGCCTCAATGCAACCAGTCCATCCAACGCAGATGGAATGTTCGGAGACCCCGATGGCGACGGCCTTGTCAATATTTACGAATACATGAACCCGTCTTGGGATACGAGTACGAGTGGAATCGATTACTTCCAACCCGGTCCGGCCGGCAGTGGCCGAACCGAGACCATTTCACCCTGTAACCCGGTTCTCGCGATTGGACCCGGTGGCTGTCTCACTTTGACTGCCGAGGTCGATGGGGTATTGACCACCAACCCGATGCAAGCCGATACAGACGGCGACGGACTCAACGATTCATACGAAGCCTTGGTTCTACTCACCGATCCAACTGATATCGACACGGATAGTGATGGTATCAACGACGGTGTTGAGGTCGGAGGTATGTATGGGAACCCACCTCAGGCTAGCGATCCTCGTGACAATAACACCGACGATGACTTACTCGATGATGGCGATGAGGACAAGAATGGAAACGGTCAGATTGATGAAAATGAAACCGACCCCACTCGTCGCGAAGATGCTGGCGATTTCGACAATGATGGGATTGAAAATTGGGAGGAGAACCTGACCTGTACTCTGTGGAATGTGTACGATACCGATTTCGGTGGTATTGGGGATGGTGATGAGCGCAATTGGTCGCATGGAACCGACCCCTGTGATTCATTGATTGACTACTCCACACTGGTTGTCGCTTACAGCAGTTCTTTGCAACGCCTGACACTCTCAAATGCTTCGGGCTTCAATCCCAACGGTGGAATTGGATTTTACAACGATTCTAACGGTCAGCACACGTCATTCGCCTATTCTTCTTCTCAATCGAATATTCTCTTTGGCGTAGCTCTGCAGCCACCAGGTGGGACGACGGATGTCGTCAATCGCAATGGTTCATGGTGTCATTATGATGCAATTCAGACGGGAACAATCGGCACGACCCAACGTCATTGTGACGACGATTACGAAGATACAGATGGTGATGGACTTGCTGATTGGCAAGAATTGATGGGCACCTTTGGCTTCACATCTCTCCCCACTGCTGTTGATTCAGATGGTGATGGTGTCAACGATTACGATGAGGTGATGGGGGGCACAGATCCCATGGAGCCCTGTGATAATAATCTGGATACAGATGGCGACTTGTTGAATGATTATTTTGAGAACAATACCGGTTGTCTATTGGATTTCATCCCCGGAATCATTGGCAACGGTAGTGCTGACACATATGTGACGAATTACATGAATCCCGATACAGATGCAGGTGGTGTTTGGGATGGCCAGGAGTATCTGGATGGCACCAACCCACAGAACAACCCTGGCGATGATCAAAACCCAATCGATACCGATGGGGACGGCATTCCTGACAGTGTCGAGAACATCACGGGAACAGACTGGCGTGACCCCGATACAGATGGCGGTGGGATGATTGATGGCGAGGAATGTCCTCCTCCAATGTGGATATTCAATTGCAGTGGGGGTAATTTCAACCCATGGGACCCGACCGATGATATCATTCAGAACGAAATCGTATTCTACGCCAATAATACCACATTCGGTGTTGACGAAACTCTCGATCGATTCTGGCGAGTACACACCTATGATTCCTATACAGGTGCGGCTTACGGAAAGAACACCTCGACTCAGATATGGCCCCCAATGTCACAAGGCTTCATCGACGATCAGTGGGTTGCGAACAACAGTTTCCACAACTCAACCGAGAATTGGGGCATCATGTTTGTCAACCCAGTCAGAGACGCCAATCTCCCACATCCTTACGCGATGACTGGTGTGAATGGATGGGCTGACCCGATGGCCAATTTGAGTCATGGCAATATCACACATGACATCCTCAGCGAAGATGGTGATGTCATTGGCCTGACTGTCGATGCACCTGAGATTTGGTATGATCCTAGTGAATTGGCGAATTCCATTGCATACGCGGGCGCGGGCACGTACGCGATGGATGTCCCTCCAGAATTCTACGATAACGCCCATCATTACTCCGAAGTTCGCAATATCACGTTCGCTGTCCTCAACGATGCTGGTGCCGTCAGTGCATACGACAAGGCCTTGGCATTGCAAGATTTCCTGTTGAATGGAAATGCAACGACAGAATATCTGCGCAACCACGATGGAAGTGCGTTGCCGTTTGAAGAGGATTTGACGTTCCATCTGATTGTTGCTGCAAAGGAAGGCCGCTGCACTGAATTCGCAACGGCCTACACAACGATGCTCAGAATCGCTGGCCTCCCTGCTCGCAAGGTGACTGGATATCATGGTGGATTCTGGACTGGTCAGGGTTACACTGTAGCCGGTTCACACTCAGATGCATGGTCTGAGGTCCACCTGCAGACCAACCCCGCTGGCAATTCTTTGGACATGGGCTGGCTTCCTTTCGACCCCTGTCCGGCGGCAGCACCGACCCAGATTGTCAATGAAACTTGGACTCCCTTCACAGCCCATCGTGACCACAGCACTGGTGACATTTGGCTCAACGGGACATTGGAATATACCGACAACAACACGGCCATCGAAAATCACACGGTGCGCCTCTATCTCATGCCCGTCGATCAAGCGACTGCGAACCCGAGCCTAGGCGCTACAGGCGTTCGGCAACTCGGCAGTGGTTTGACGGGTTCGGTTGGAAACTTCTCACTGCGAGGTATTCCAGCTGAGATTGTTGCTCCAGGATACGGCTCTCTGGTCGTCGAAGTGGCTCAGGGTGGTTATGTCGAACATTCGTACAAGACCTTCGCTTGGACCATCAACATCACCGATTCTCTGAACATCACTCAAGATACCCCTTCAATTCCAGGTGAACCCATCGTTGGTGCTGGTACGACGACGTTGATTTCAGGTCACGTTCGCTGGGAGAATATCCCATTCTTTGATCCGAGTAATGTTGGTTCATTGGTTCTGTTCATGAATTACACCAGCACCGTCGATGGCGCAGTCTCATTGCAGACACAGGTCGGTGAGGACGGTTATTACGAATTCAACGTCACTCTCGATGAAAATGAAGTCATTGGCCTTCTCCCTGCGATTATTGAATTCCCTGGATGGCATGTCGACAGTCTACATTTGATTTCTCCACCGACGTACCATGCTTTGCCCAGCACGTATAATCTCAATTTCAACATCAGTGCTGCCCCGAATTTGACGGCAACATTGGAAGGACCAGGGCTCAACAATTCACTGTTGTCTGTGGATGAAGATCTCTTCATCAACGGCACCATTCTCAGTCGTGGACTGAACGTCGCACCAATGGATGGAACACTGTGGCTGCAGATTCGCATGAACGGTTCGTCCGGGCCGATGGAGAACATTACCTCCTGGACTTTGAACTCAAGCGTTTGGAATAGCACGGGTCATTTCAATCTGGTATGGAACTTCACAGCACAGTTTGCTCTAGCCCTTGACCCCGGATATCTTGATGCTGAACTTCTTTTCATTCCTGATGTTATTGGAGCCAGTGATATCGCAGGCTTACAAGAGACCTCAACAACGACTGGTTTGAGTTATGGTTTGCAAACAACTCTCAACATCGAATACAACATCGGTCCATTACAACGTGGTCAAGATGCGACATCCAACATTGGATTGACCGATCATCGTGGGAATTACGTCTTGCCCGCGAATGGTACCTACGTCTCCGAGTTCAACGGTCTACTCATCGCCACGAACAACTCTGTGGATGCAGAATTCGGTAGTCTGAGCATTGATTGGATACCTGATGCGACCACTCCCGTGGGCGATTACATGTGGTACACCAATTACACTTCGTCCACTCAGTGGTACAAATCCGCTGGCAGCCAAGGCAGCGTTCGCATCACTGGATTCATCATCATCAGCACTACGCTTGCGGATGATTGGGTACATATTGGAAACACATCGGTGATTACTGGTAACATCGTTGATGATTTGACGCTTAACCCAATCACTGGGAATCAGACAACCTTGATTTTCGAATTTGAGTTCCCGGGTGTTGGACCCCCTGACCCGATGGGCAACCCCCCACCTCCAATTTTCATCCCACTCGGATCGGTTGCAGTCAACGCAACCACGGGTCAGTACACCTTCCCGTTCACGATGCCAACCAATTTCCCTGGTGGAATTTGGGGAATCAGCGTTTCCGCAGATTTCGCGGCTGGCGCTCCTCCCGGTGGTGCCTATTACAATCTAGAACAACCTCATCAGCAGGATATCGGTACTGAATCCGAGGCGGCCCTATTCCTCAACACCACAACCGTCCTTGTCGAGGTCAACAATCCGTTAATCCTCGAGGTTGATGTCAAGGATGTGGCTGCATTCTTCTCCACGCCCCCGCCCGGGCAAGAGGGATTGGCCAACATCTCGAATGCGGGTGTCGAGTTCTTCTGGGATGCCAATGGTGTCAATACGTCTCTTGGATTCTCTTCGACGAATTCCGATGGCCGGGCCACACTGACGTGGACTGTTCCACTTTCGCAGGACCCCGGTTACTACGATGTCTGGGTTGTCATGTACGATGATCAATCAGACACATTGTCAACGAACAATGGGGCTCGATACACTGGAAATCACACACTCGCCAATGTCACCGTACAAGTCCAGAGCTCCGTCGTCATTGATACATGGGTTCCCAACACGGTTGTTGCCGGCACCAATTTCCAACTCTCCGGAGTCGTGGAGGATTCTATCGATTCAAACCGTCCATTCTCAGGCCCAGTGCGCATCGACGTCTTCTGGTTGGATGACACTGATGAATTGATGGCTGCTGGCCATACAACCGCAGTCAATGGCTCATTCAATCTGTCTGTAGATACAGATCCTGGCTCTGATGGAATTGTCAGTGGAAACCACACATTGGTCGTCTCTGTCGTCAATGGTTCGAATCCATTCTATCTGACCGCAACTGGTGCCAAGCAAATTGACGTGTTGGGTATTACAGACTGTGAGAAGCTGTCTACTCTGTCTTCCATTGTGCGCA
>JAKUOE010000090.1 GCA_022449845.1 Candidatus Thalassarchaeum sp. | reverse complement strand
AGTTTGAAATAACCACACTCCGCAGTGAAGGAACATATGGGGATGGGCGAAGACCGGATGAGGTCGCCTTCGGAGACTCGCTTGAGGAAGATTTGTCCCGAAGAGATTTCACAATCAACTCGATGGCGATCGATCTCGCGAGAGAAATTATCCATGATCCCTACGACGGACAAGGTGACTTGCAGAATCAATGTCTAACCGCCGTTGGAGATGCAGAGGAACGACTCGGTGAGGATGGGTTGCGTCTGCTTCGAGCCTATCGATTCATGGACCAGGGTGAACGCGGCATCTGGCTTCCGGATGATCAACTGTCAAAGGCACTCATCTCTTGTGGGCCGATGTTAGAGAATGTATCCGAAGAGCGGGTGTGGTCAGAATTCAAACGAATCTTGAGTGGAGAGAATGCAGCAGAGATTCTCCAGCGAATGCGAATCGATGGGATGCTCAGTCGAATCTTACCTGGATGGGATGGGAATCTCGATACGCAGCATCGACTTGTTGCGCCAGAAGCGGATGTGTTCGCATGCCGATTGGGCTTGTTGGCCTCTGAGATTCCAAAGGAGAGGTGGAGGCGCCTAGAACATGATCTGCGAGCACTGACATTGTCGAATCAGGACAGGGGGCGTGTTCTGAATCTTCATCGCCTTCTCAATGAACTTCCCACCGATTTACCCGAATACCGCCGTTACAGGGCGAGTGTAGGCAATCTAATGGACGCCCATCTCGCGATTGAAGAGGTGCTTCAACCCGATTTGACCACAGAGGTCCGACGTGCGCTGACTGCACTTCCACAGCTCAAAGAGGGAAGTAACCAAATCATCGATGGACATGTTCTAGCGACAACCACGGAATTGCCCGCTGGCAGACGATTGGGGAGACTGAAGGAATGGTTGTACAGAATTCAGATTGAGCAAGATTTGGCCAAAGCAGATGAGGTGCTGGCCTTGCTCGATGTGCTGGACTGGGTCGCAACTGATCCTGAATCTTGGCCTGATACGAGTTGGCCCTGATTCATTCACTGAGATGTTCGATGTACTCGTCTGCAGTGAGGAGCTGGTCTTCATCGAAATCATGAGGGTCGATGAGAATGACCCAGCCCTCTGAATATGTGTCCTCATTGATCAATTCCGGAGTGGCTTCGAGTTCGTTATTCACTTCAAGCACTTTGCCAGCACATGGAGAATGGAAGGTTTCCCGATCATCCACCGCACGAAGAGAAAACAGGACATCGCCTTCACTGAATTCTTCCGCAACGTCAGCGTAGTCATATTCATCGTGGGCTGCAGCATGATCAACTAGAGCATCGCTGGGAAGAACTGCAAGGGTTACACGCAGGATGTCACCCATTTCTTGAATCAAACAATCAGAGACGCCAATCTTCCACGTTCCCTCTTCCTTGTCGACTATCTGCATCCATAGATGATTGCGTGTGTATTTCCGATCTGACAGGATTTGAAATTCAGTATAATCTTCCGCCATTGCACTTCCCTCGTTGCCGCCGCGGCAGAACGACATATTTCAATAAATCGCTTTGGAATTTTACATTCCCGTCCATAGGACGGGGCCCCTGTCACGCATTGATTATCAACAAGAGACCGTTGGCATGACCGAGGCAACACCATGCAATTCCAAGAGACGGAAGAACAGAGCATGATCCGAGAGATGGTTCGAGACTTCGCTGAAGAGGTGCTGGCACCGACTTGCTTGGCCAGAGACAAGGCCCAGGAGCCACCCGTTGAAGAGTGGGCGCAGTTCATCGAATACGGCCTTCAATCCTGTACGATTCCAGAAGAATTTGGAGGCGTCCCCCTAGATGATGTCACAGAGGCGATTATTGTCGAAGAATTGGCGCGTGTAGACCCTTCATTCGCAGTTTTCTTCTGTGTTCATGTCGGTCTGTGTGCGAAGACCATCGTCATCCATGGTACCGATGAGCAGAAGGCCAAGTATCTTCCAATGCTCGCAACCGACAAAGTCGGGGCTTATTCGCTGTCCGAAGCCGGAGCGGGTACGGATGCGGCTGCAATGTCTTGCAAAGCGAAGTTGTCCGAGGATGGAACACACTACCTGCTCACCGGAGAGAAAATGTGGGTTACCAATGGAGTCTGTGCCGACATCTACGTTCTCTTCGCAAAGGATGTCGATCATCCAGATTTTGGTGGGAAGAAGCACGGTGGCACAACCGCATTCATCGTCGAACAGAGTTTCGAGGGCTTCACCGTGGGAAAGAAGGAGGACAAACTAGGGATTCGCAGCAGTGATACCTGTACCCTCATTCTTGAGAATTGCAAAGTCCCGATCGAAAATGTGCTCAAGGAACCAGGGAAAGGATTCCCAATCGCCATGAATGCACTGGACAATTCCCGTATCGGAATCGCAGCTCAGGGCCTGGGAATTGCGCAGGGTGCATACGAATCCGCGCTGAAATATGCGCATGAGAGAGAAACTTTCGGCACCCCAATCGCACGCCATCAGATGATTACCTCATATCTTGCTGATATGGCCACTCAAGTCGAAGCGGCACGCCTCATGGTCTACAAGGCTGCTTGGGCCAAAGAGCAGCATTACCAGCATGGTGGTCATCGACATTCCAAGGAAGCCAGCATGGCGAAACTGTTCGCAGGAGATACTGCCATGTGGGTCGCGGAACGGGCGGTACAGGTTCTGGGTGGTTATGGTTACACGACTGATTTCCCCGTCGAGCGATTCTTCAGGGATGCAAAAATCACTCAAATCTACGAAGGCACACAAGAAGTCCCGAAACTCGTCATCGCTCGTGCAATCAGCAAGGATGTGTGACCAGATCGAAGTCAAAACGGGTACCGATTGGATAGGTCACTGGTTCCTCTCCCGGACGGAAGACGGTCGCATCACCGCCAATCAACACACCTGAGTCGTCCTCCCAGCGCAAAAAGACACCTTCCCACAACCCGAGAACGGGGCGGTCGTTGTGTTCATGGAACTCGCGGATACGTTGAGCCCGCGTCTCACCGAAGTGCTGCTTGAAGGAATCACCTTCTTTCATCCAGATTGTCCCATCGTGATAGTGTGGATTAATCTGGAATGGAAGCAAATCGAACGTCTCGAACGAGGGCGGGTCGACAATGGGCATGTCGTTGGTCGTCTGCATCGTCGGACAGGCGACATTCGCGCCAGCACTAACCCCCATGTAGGGCATCCCTTCAGACACACGCTTTCGTACGATTTCGAGGAGATTGTTGTCATGCAATCCCTTGACTAGCAAGAAGGTGTTACCACCGCCGACATAAATTCCGGCAGCATTTGCGATGGCATCAACTGGATCGTCAAATGTCTCGATTCCACGAATCTTCACACCACTTCTAGCTGAAAATTCAGACATGCGAAACGAAGAGTTGTGATGGTCAGAACTGGCGTACGGGACAAAGATGACCTCGTCACATCCATCGAAGTGTCGAGCCATCTCTTCGAAATAGATTGCACGTCTCTCCTCGCTACGAAGTCCGCCGCTGCCCAATAGAAGTCTCATACGTCGGTCTCCAGTGCTCGTGAATCAGCGATGAGGCTCGATGCAGCCTGTGCGATTATTGGGTCGGAATCAGTGGCCAAATCAGGTAACATTGTGGCGATTGATTCAGGAATTGGGCGACCGTGGAGGTGCTCCAACACCCGGATCCGAGAGGCGCTTGAACCGTTCTCCAACAATTCGAGTCGAAGATGATCAGCCTCAGATTCCCTACGTGAACGAAGTAGACGTGGTAGCAGCAATTCATCGGAGCTGTTTCGGGCGGCGGAGACCACATCGGACCATGAAAGCCAAGCAACATCATCCAGATTTTTTGCGAGGAGATTGCGCATCGCCGGTTCAGGATCAATACACAGACTTGCAATCGTGGATGTTTCTTCGTCGTCAATGAGATTCGGCAGACGTAGTTTGGCTGCTTTGATTCCCAATGGACCATCCAATAATTGATCTAAAATGGAGGGCGAATGGTGGATTGCAATCATCTGATCGAGTGCGGCTTCACGGACCCGAAGGTGTGAATCTGAGAGCATTTGCTCGAGAATTTCGGGGTCCCCTGAATGAGATACAGCCAATTTCCGAATGTTGTGATCCTCATTCTCAATGGCGACGGGGATGGTGCCTGCATCGACCTTGAGGCGAGCTTTCCATGCATCCCTTCGCACTGAATGATTGTCGTCGGAACACAGTGTTGAGAGAATCGGGAGGGCTTCGGTTCCAATTCGAGGTGCAAGTTCTGCGGCGAGCATTCTCAACCGTTCTTCACTGCGCACCGAGAGCGTGACGACGATCGGGCGATGTCCAGAGTCAACCCAGCGTCGAAGCGCATCAATCGATTTGCCCACAAACCACTCATCGTCATCGTCCAGTAGGTCGATGAAAGCGGCCAATGCGGTTGAATCATCAATCTCAAAAAGTCGGCGAACAGCCATTCGACGCTGTCGCACATCCTTGTGATTCAGCCGGTCAAGTTCGTATTGTAGCATCGGGCCCGAACGGGGGTGCCGCCTCCCATGTATAGCGTTCACGGGACGAGGTCGCCGTGTCGGCCAAAGCCACCAACGGACTCTTCGTCATCATCTGAATCGGGACGACCAGGTTGCATGAGACGGACATCCAAGAGAGTGATGAGAATATGCCACACCTCCGCAAGCCAATCCATCTCTGCGGTGAGTAGGTCGACGACGGGGTGGACCTCATCCATCCACATGTCTGAATCAAGCGCCCACGGTGGTTCTTCCTCCAGTTCATGAGGCTGCGGCAATGGGCCCAAATCATGTGGCAATTGTTCCAAGGCGATTGACAAATCGTTCAGTTGCTGTGAAATACCTTCAGTGAATAGGTCAATTTCATCACCGAGGATGGCGGCTTCTCTCAACAATTCAGCGAGAGTCTGTGCGGTGAGAGGTTCTGGTTCAGTCTCAGCGATATCGACGGGACCGAACAATACGCCGCCGAGATCCGTATCGAGCGAATTCTCCCCGGCCCTCTCGCGCTTGACCAAATGCTGAGAAAAACGACCGCCAATCGGTGCAACGGCGAAACCACCATCTGACATTCTCGATTCCAACCACTCGGGAAGTTCGTGTAGAGAACCTGTCACCAAAACCCGATCGAGGGGGTCGGGGAGTTGTGGTGGACAATGTGTCAACTGACGCATCTTGCGAACGCGGACAGTGTGGGTTTCTGCGACGGAAGAAAGGCGGTCGCGGACATGGTCAACAACTTCTCTTGACGGGTCGACGACCACAACACCTCCTTCTGGGCCAACGATATGAGCGACGAGGGCGGCGATGTAGCCGCCTTTTGCACCCAGAATCAGTACCTCTTGTCCTGGACTCAATTCGAGGTGGTGGAGCATGGTGGCAATCATGTGTGGTGCTGAGATTGTTTTGACGCCGCCTCTGCTGGTTTCCAAGAAAACAAGAGGGCGGTCGTGCCAGAAGGGTTCCAATTCGTAATCTGTGAATTCCCCTACATCAACCGATTGCATGGCTGCAGATATACTGGAGTCGATGGGGACGCCAGCCGATTCTAATCTTCGAATGAGACGTCGAGTGTGACCACGAGTCGGTCGTCCATTCCCGGCCATGACCTTTGTTTTCTTTCCTCACTCAAAAGGCTGCGGTGGGGTTCACCTCATATCCCCAAACCTCTCGCGCTTTTCTACGGGTCCGTGGTCTAGCGGTTATGACGTCGCCCTTACAAGGCGAATATCACCAGTTCAAATCTGGTCGGTCCCACTACTGCTCTTCAGTCCACTCGGCGTCATCTCCGAGAGAATCTTTGCCCTGCTCGTCAATTGTGGTGGCGACCTTCTCAGATGTCCAGACTGTGTTTTCCTTCCAAGTGTCGAGGTTGGGGTCGATGG
>JAKUOE010000009.1 GCA_022449845.1 Candidatus Thalassarchaeum sp. | reverse complement strand
CATCGTTCACACTGGACATGGTTCAACCTCAGAGGTGCCTCGCGACCTGACAGTCTTTCTTAAACAATGCGAGTCCGACGTAGTCGGCCTCGGGACGCTGAAATCTCAGTTGACGAACTCAATTGTCCGATTCTGTAGCGTTCTGAGTTGTTGATGAGCCGCAGCACCGAAGATTTGCTGACTCTTGACACCGGTCAGAACAAGCATGACTCGAATCTCACTTCCCATCGAAGAATCGACGGTTGCACCCCAGATGATTCTGGCGTACGGATTGATCTTCTCGCGAATCTGCTGTGCACAGGCTTCTGCCTCACCAAGTGTGAGGTTGGGTCCGCCGATGACGTTGACCAAAGCGCCTCGTGCATCACTGACATCGATGTCGAGCAGTGGGCTGTCCAAGGCTTCGAACGTCGCTTCCTGGGCGCGGTCTGGGCCACTGGCTTCACCGAGGCCAATCATAGCCATTCCACCACCGTTGAGCATGACAGAGCGAAGGTCCTCAAAGTCGAGATTCACCAAGCCTTCCTTGGTGACCAATTCAGTCACACCAGCGATGCTGCGCATGAGGAGTTCATCAGCGACTCGGAACGCGGCTTCGATTGGAAGATCCCGCACCCCATCGACTGAGAGTAACTTCTCGTTTGGAAGGTCAACCACTGTGTCGCAGACCTCTCGGAGTCTCTCAAGACCCCATTCGGCATTCTGCCGCCGAAGTGTCCCTTCGGATTCGAATGGATAGGTGACCACTGCGATGGTCAGTGCGCCCGCATCCTTCGCGAGGCGTGCGACCACATGGGCTGAACCTGTACCTGTTCCACCACCCAAACCAGCGGTTACGAATGCCAAATCACAATCTTCGATTGTCTTCAGTAGTGCACGTTCGGATTCAAACGCAGCTTTCTCTCCTTTTTCTGGGTCTCCCCCGGCTCCACGGCCGCGTGCAGTTCGTCCAATCAGAATCTTGTGGTCGATACCGACCTTAATCAAATGCTGAGCATCGGTGTTGACCGCATACCCTCGCACTGAATCTTCATCCAGAAGTCCGGCTGCATTGAGACGATCGACGGTGTTTCCACCACATCCTCCACAACCAAACACACGGATTCTCGGTTGGAGCGATTTCAACAAATCATGCAATTCAGCATTGTCTGCTGAAGGTACATCCTTGGCGACGGTCCCATCCGTATCACTTTCATCATCTTGCAATTCCAATACCCTATCAATTAGATGGCGCATGATGTCAGGCTCGCTGTCGGTAACATAACCGTTCCGACAGAAATACTGCTGGGAATGCGATTTTCCAACCCTTTGAAAAATCCCGATGGCAAGGGCGCAGTAACACATTTTATGCCTCAATCAACATGTGGGAAGACTCATGTTAGAGGTGGATTCTAGCCAAATTATGCGCGGACGGGTTTTCTTCGTTCTCTTCGCCCTTCTTTTGTGTTCATGGTCAGGTACACCTGATGCGCTTCAAGATGAGGTGGACGAGGCATCTGTTCCCACCAATCAACAGCAAAATTGGAATCAACCCATCCGCCCAATCTGGCAATCTGGTTGGAGCCCACAACTTTGGCAGCCACAACCTGCGGGGATGCTTTGGGAATTTGATTTTTCTCCCGATGGAAAGATGATTGCTGCCGGTGACATCTCGACAAATCTTCTCACTGTGTGGAACAGTTCCGATGGCCGTGTCATCTTCCATGCTCCCCACGCCAATTCTTTGGTCGATGTCATTTGGTTGGATGAAAGTCATGTTCTCGCTGCTGATGGTGGTTCTCGATGGTACAGCTTCGAAATTATCGATTCCAATGACCCGTGGCCGATGAATTCAACCACTTCTAGAACGGGCCTTTGGACGGCTGATTTGTCAGGCAATTATCCAGGCAATCTCTGGGGTATCGACATCACGCCCGATCGCAGCCGGATGGTGTTCTGTGGAGCGATAGATGATCCGAATATTGGCGGCGAAGTCGTCGTCGCAGATACTCAATTCTTCATCGATGGCTCCTCGCCTAACAGTGGGCATGTTTACACCAACAATTGGGGCACTGATTGTGCTATTTCTCACAATGGTACCTTCGTGGCATCGTTGAATCGCGTCCTTGACCCATCTGGTCCAGGCATGTATCATGACACGGTCACCGGATGGGATGTTCAAGGCTCGTCTCTTACCCAATCATGGACACGCAATGTCGCCGGAGGAGAAGCGATGGCTTGGGCGATTGATTTCTCCCCATCAGGCAATACCTACACGATTGGCTACAATCGTCCGACGGAAGGCGTCGTGACCGATTTCTTCCATGAGAGTGGTGCCATCAATTGGTACGCACCACTTCCTCAGAATATCTCTGCTGTGCGGTGGATACCCGATGGTTCTGGTGTGACTGTTGGCCTCCACAATCCAGGACGACTGTTGATGATGGATTCCGCCGGTGGAATTCTCGCTGATTACGGCTGGCATGGAATCGTCCAAGGCAACAAACCCTATGCCTCTGATGTTACCGCGATTGCGATTGATGATCAATCCCTTCATGTCGCCACCTCAGGAAAAGATGGAGCCATCGAGATTCATTCCATTGATGCTGATTTACAATTGAATATCCATCGTCGATTCAGTTCAGATTATCTCCGTGAGATTGACATCCATCCAGTGGATCCTTTTGTCGCCTTTGCAGAATCGAATGGTGTGGCCACAGTGCGCGACTATCGCACAGGTGGTATCTCTCGGCAGTGTTTCCATCCAGATTTTGATCAACCCATTGTGGAGTATCCCTTCGCCAAGAGTGTTGTTCTGCATGAGCAACTCCTCATCGCCGGCTTCTCAGACGGTGTCATCGTCGCCTGTGGGCAAGACGGAAAGGCGCTATGGACTTGGCGAATCGATCAGACCCACCCCTCAATGGAAGCGTTTGGTCGCCTCGATTTACATCCTAGTGAGCCATTCTTGGCCATGTCATGGACACAAAACATCTCAACCACAGGGATTGCTGGGAAGGTTTCCATCCTCGATTTGGATTTGATGAGTGAGGTCGCCGGTTGGGATTATTCCACAGAGTATTGGACCCTGGAGTTCAGTTATGATGGCGTCTGGCTGGCGAGTTCTGCACAGGATGGTTCCATCCGCCTTTGGTTGACTGAGGACCCTGATGCCACCTTGTGGACCGATCATGGTGTTCAATACAATCATTCGAATTACACCGGTGTCGTGACATGGCATAATCAGATTCACGCACTCATGAGTGTAGGATGGGATGGTCAAGCCGTTGTTTGGGATGCAGATACCAGCCAGCAGATGTTATCATTCCAATTTACCAACGAAGGTTTTGGTGCAGTATTCACCGATGGTTCATTCCTCGTTGTCGCCAGTGGAGATGCTTCAAACAGTGAAGGCGGTCAATTGGAATTCTATGATGGATTCAATATGACACAATTGTCCACATGGGCTGTGCCTGGAATCCCGCGTGGATTTGTCATGGACCATTCGGGGAGTCTGATCGTCGCCAACCACACGGGTTCGTGGTGGCTTTTGATTCCAGATTCAGATGGTGACGGTGTGATTGACGATAACGACGCCTTCCCCCAGAATCCACTGCAATGGTCCGATTCAGATGGTGATGGCTTTGGCGATAACAATGCGCCTGGAGCCGGTGGTGATGGTTGTCCAACCGTCTGGGGCACTTCTTCTGTTGACAGAGGTGGTTGTCCAGATTCAGATGGTGATCAATGGTCTGATTCCGATGCAAATTGGCCCGCCTGCGTCCTTGGAGCGGGTTATGGAGACGCTTGGCCCGCAAACCCCTATCAGTGGTGTGACAACGATGGAGATGCTTTCGGAGATGAGTATTATTTCGAGGAAGATACAACGACAGGTGTGCGCGTCAATGAAAGTTGTGACGCTTTCCCCTTAGATTCGACCCAATGGCGTGATCAAGATGGTGATGGTGTCGGTGACAATTACTCCTACACATTGGGAACAGATGGCTACCGTACCAATCAGCAGGGTGACGCGTTCCCAACCAATCCATTGCAGCACCAAGATACCGATGGGGATGGCTGGGGTGATATCTACACATGGATTGAAGATTTGTCAGGTCTTCGAATCGAAGAGGGTGATGCATTCTTCCTCGATTCATTGGCTTGGTCTGACTTAGATGGTGACGGCTGCCCTACAGCTTCGGATACTGGATTGACAATTGACAAACACCCCGAAGATGCAACCCGATGCGATGAAGACTTGGATTTCGATCTCCCTGCGCAATTGAGTCTTGATGCGGTTGGAACTGAAACCTCGTGGACAATCTCAATCGATTGGAAATCAACCTTGGAAAGTACAGAATCTGTATCCCTCTATGGATTGAGTTGGAATTCCACAGAAGGAATGGAGCACCTGTTGTTGAATATCGAACCACCAGGCGCAATCGCTTGGTGGTCGGAACCAAATCCAGACAGCAATCCACTTCACGCCTCATTCGACCGAGCGCGCGGCGCTACCGACGATCGTTTGACCCTCCGCCTCATCAGTACATCCGCGGATGGCCAGATTCTGGAATATTGGGTCAATACATCTTACACCATCGAATCTGAAGAGCCAGAACCGGAGTCGGAACCCGAGCCTATGTGCGTTGAGGGGGAAACTCGCCCCGCCGAAGATGGTTGCAATGATTGCGTCTGTGAGGATGGGCAATGGGCTTGCACTGAGAAGTCTTGTTCATCAACTGGGGATGCATCATCAAGTGAGGGAATCTCAATGGTCGCTTGGTCTGCGATTATCCTTGGTTTGTTGGCGGTTCTGAGTTTGGCGGTTCTCTTCCTCCGTCGCCCATCAGAATCTGAAACTCCTGTTACAGCCCCGACTTCTACAGCGATTCATGCTCCGTGCACTACCTGCGGTGGCCCAGCCCATGAAACTGTGAACAACGGCAATCGCTGGACATGGTGCCCATCCTGTCGACAGTGGTTGAATTATCTCGGCAAGGCATAGTCAGGATGACCCACCACGCGAATACTCGTGGTAATCGATTGCTGGCTGTAATGTATCGATGGCCGCCTGGAGTTTGGCATTGGCCGCCTGCTCTCCAGCTTCAATTGAAGCGATCTGCCGTTCGATTTCACGCGTTGGCGAATCGAGTGCGACCGATGCCTTGGCTGGAAGCGCCAATTCAGGTTTCAACCATCGACTCAGATCTGAAAGCAATGATTCCAATGGTTGAGGTTCCGCATCCTCTGGTTGCAATTGAAATGACTCGCCAACACGATTCACCGGTCCGACAGAGGTCAGAATCTTGGCCAGCGCGAGGCCAAACTTGTTGGCTCCCTTGAGCGTTGATTTGATGCGTTCATGTGCATCCAACGGACGCCAATAGGCTTCAATCAACTGAGGTTGAACCTTTCGGGCTCGCTTCCAATGAGATAGGGCCGCTCTGAGCGCTCCCTCGTGCGCGCGCACGCGCCCGCGCTGAACCTCATCGATGGCTTCGCTCCGTGCTTCGACCTTGGCCTCTTGCTGCATTCCATTGGATCTTAGCAATTTGATGTACTTCTTTCTGGCTTTGACCAGCATCCCCGAAGCAGCGCGACTCTCGGTCCATTTCGTTCGCATTTCTTGGATATTCGCCAGATCTCGCAAGGCTGTCACGAGATGTCCCTGTTCTGCGAGTGATATCCCCTTCTTGGATAACAGTAGTTCACTCAACTCAGAGGCCATGACCTCGCTAATCTCAAGCCGACCGTCCTGCACATAACGCCGATATTGGTCGATGACCGTCGCAGGGTCACCCATTCCAAACAGAAGACCACCGGGCCTCACTTTTTGCGCCTGACACTCTTGCGCTTGGGTGACTTGCGTTTGACAGCCTTCTTCTTGGGGCCTGCATCATCGTCCCATTCGTCATCTTCGTCGTCGAAGTCATCGTCATCATCGTCGTCGACGTCGTCATCCACAGCATCCTTCTTTTCACGACGCTTTCGATCACGACCCTCAGACTGGGCAAATGGATCCTCTTCCTCCTCAAGCGCCTCAGCCTTGGATAAATCTCTCACAGGAGCAGAATCTAGGTCACCTCGAACGTCAGCGGCAGATCCGGATTCAGCATCTCCTCCACCCATGAATTCTCGCATCCAATCTTCTTCTTCATCATCCTCGCCCTTCTTCTTCTTGCCATCGCCTGAAGACATTAGAACACTCATCATCGTGAGTATGAGTAGAATGACATTGATTCCACCGAGTGCATAGACCATGAGATAGACACCTTCGTAGTAGCTCTCCTCCACAGGCTCTTCTTCGACGGCAGGCTCAAACACAGCCTGGCCGATACAGGCGGACTGGTAGTCTAGAATCGTGCGAACACAATTGTCGACAGTGAACTGTGTATTCCATTCTTTCAAGTTTCCAGATGAATCCGTCACGCGGATGAACACCCGCTGATTATTGCCGAGGTCATGGAAGGTCGCTGCTGGCTCCCACCATTCGAACACAAAGGCGTTATCATCGGTTGAATGACTCGTCAAATCCGTCATCGCCGTCCACTCGGTTTCGCGCATCAGGTTGTTCTCGTAGTAGCGGAATTTGACTTCAACCGCTGTCACCCCGACATCGTCAGTAACCGCACCATAGACGTGAATCGCTTCACCGTATAGGTAGAGGCTGTCTTGACTGGGTGCATAGACCTCAATCGTCGGCAACTGGGCATCAATGGACCAGCCGGTTACATCGATAACCGCCGTATTCTGCGATACATCTCGAATTGTGATGATGGCGTGGATGTCCGCCGTTTCCATGTCGCTGGTGATTTCAAAGGAATAGCGATACGCATTCTCGACACTACCCTGTAGTGGATTTGCTCTAACGGTCGATCCTCGCTCTGTGAAATATTCACCACTCAGGATGGTTCCAAACTCGTCCACAGCAAAATCTGAGGTTGTGATATCGAGAATTGGATACTCGCTCAATGGCTCGTTTGAATAGATTCGCAATTGATAATCGCCTGCACGTAGCGCGTCGACAACTTCTCCCTCCTCATTCGTGACTTCCAAAGTCAATTGAGCGGGCGTGGTATCTTCGATGACAGAACGCGCATTCATTGACATCGAGAATTGGGTATTCGAATTCCCATATTGATCCGTCATCGTGACAGCGTACCATGTTTGCTTGTCGAGATTGTCATCAAGAGCAATGGCTCGTGTGAAATCGGGGACATTGTTGTACGGTGCTTCGATTGGATCGAGGATGGGCACCCATCTGTCATCCAACATTACATCGCCACTCATCAGCGTTGCATTGCCATCGAAGGGATCTGTTTCGCACATCCAAATTTGATATGTCTCCCCAGTTTCTGACATTGAGTTCACCCATCTTAGAAGAGTGATTTTGTCACCCGCTTGATCCGTCATGTATGCATCTTGAAGGAAGGCGAGGTCAGGGTTTCGCGTATCTTCATCGATAGGACCCCAGCAGTTTTGCATGAATCGAAGGTCTTCGTAGGGTTGTGACGAAAGGCTGTAACGGGCAAGGCTGGACACACAGTAGTAACTGGGCTCGTCAACATCCTCGTCGATGGCCACAGTAACTGTTTCCACTGAATCTGGAACCGTTGCAACCAATTCGGCCACCAATTCAAGATTCGACAATGATGTCAATCGGACGCTGGATCTCCAGACGTGGTATTGTTCACCTTCGACACCGAGTTGGTCTGTCCATGTGATGGTGGTCTGTCCACCACCCAAGTATTCTGCAAATACGTTGGTTGGCTCAGCGACCCAAGGAGTGAACGTATCTTCTTCGACCGCATCCTCAAACTGTAGTGCTGAATTGATGTCGACGATGTTGTTGTGATTCCCATTGGGGTCTGCCGCTGTCACCGCGTAGTATGCTTCACCGAGCATCCCTCGCTCAACCTCATGTCGATAGAATCCATCTTCGTCTCCAGCCGTGCCAATCAACTCGACACCATCTGCTGTTGTGTCATTGATGGGCAAACCCGAGCGCCAGATGTAGTAGGTCTCTCCAGTCTCCGTTTCAATGTCTGTCCAAGAGATGGTTGTGTTTCCTGTTCCTCCATCTGGTTCTGCGACGAAAGAGGCTGCGACATCTTGTACTGAACCGGGTGCTACATTGTCTTCATGGATGGAATTCTGTAGCGTGTTTGTCCCCAGGAATCGAACGTCCTCATAACCCATGTAGAAGTAGGTCACAGAGTAATACACGTCCTCATCCGTATCCGCTGGAAGCATGTAACGGAACATGGTTTCACCCGCATCGAGTTGACCGACCAATTCCTTGTTCATGGTCCCCCAAGTGGCTCTCTCAGCATATTGGAGATGTCGATAGACTGCAATTTGGTAAGCAAATTCGCCAATCTCCGGGAGGCTGTCAGGTACAATGGTATTCAGATTGACCCAACTAATATCGGTAGCTCCTTCACCAAAGGCACCGATCGTTGGAATGAAGTTGGCTTGAACGAAGAAGGGCGCAGTAATCTCATTGGTGAGTTCGATTATACCCTCGGATACATTGGCCTCATCATGCACGTAATTGCCGACATATGTGGGTGAGTACGTCGTATCGTCGAGGGTGTAACTGTAATCGTTGGTTCCATTCTCATCATCGTTGTTTTCGAAATATGTCACAATGGCGTAGTAGTACGTACCATTGGTGCCGGCAGGCAATGGATATGTTTCCTGGAAAGTCGCTCCAGAACAACTTCCCACTTGGCCTGGGCACATCGAAACATTGGCCCATGGATTGAGATTGGCCGTGACAGACTCGTTCAGTGGAGCATTGTGTCGATACACCAGATATCGAGATTCTTGCATCTGCAACATCAACGGATAATCAATTGTTACGATATTGCTCCAGTAGACAGTCGTCGATTCAGTTGCACTGTCGAACAGAGCTTGGATTCCTTGGGCTTGCAGTTCCGCATCGTCACTACCGCCCTCACCTGCTGCAGCAACTGGGGGAACCCAAGTCATCAGAGATCCTAGCATTAGGGCAATCAATAGCATCGCAACTCGAGAATTCGTCTTACGCATGGCCTCGCCTCGGCTCCGCCCTGACATTGTGGCCCATTTGAGTCTGACGGCTTCAAACCCGCCTAAAGGCGGGTTGGAATAGTGGGCATTATTCCCCATCTAGAAGTTCTCTTCGAGAGGCCATGGCTCTTTTCAGGAATGTCCAAATTCCTCCGGCCAAAGAGATTAGCAAAACCGCACTCAGTGCATTGATTCCGTTGAATCCAATCAGGTCTGAAATTGAATCTGGAATTACAATGTCAGCTGTCCCCTGGAAGGCCATAATTGCCCCCAAAATCAACCCAACAAAGGTGGTTACCAGTCGATCAGCACGTCCAAAGCCGCCGTAATTGCGGCCGAGGCCCACAGATTGGGCCTGTGTACCCATGTATGAACCGAGCAATGTCATGTTCGCCGCAGCCCAGCCCAACCAAGTCGGACCAACCCATGCAGTGTTGATTCCAATGGCAATGAGCAATGCGAGATCGACCACACGATCGATTGTATGATCCAACCAATCTCCATATTTTGAAACCTTGTCGTATGCTCTTGCGACCGCTCCATCCAGAGCATCGAGTTCAGCTGCGACAAGTAGCAGAGCAAAAGCTCCGAGCAAACGCCAACCACCCTCAGAATCCCTGCCCGCGGTTGCGATGAGATAGCAACATCCGGCTGCGAACAGGACACTAATCCAAGTCAGAGTGGATGGGTCAACGTTCGACATTCGGTCGACAATGGGTTTCAACATCCGGGTGTGGGCACCTCTCGCCTTCTCAAATGCCATTCAATCATCTCCGTGGATTTGTCCAATCCAGTCAATCGGCTCGTTCGGCCGAAGTGGTTTGAAACCATCTGTTATCCAGCGCTCAGCACAGTCAATCATCGCCTCGATTCCAATCGCGGAATCCAATTCAAGACAGGGTTTGTCCAAGCACTCTGCGGCGACGCTTCCAATCAATTCGCACTCTACATTCTCTTCGATCTTCGAATCGGCATAATCTCGCTGTGACAGTCGTTTTCTGAGGTCTGAGGGGTGGCATCGGATGAGGATGATTGCATCGATTGGTAACAGATGGGAAAGATGCCCATCGAGGAGGAGCGTATCCCCTTCAGGCCAAGCCACGATTGAACAGAGTTTGTCCACATCGATGGGGGCTGCCCCATCGTCTTCGACCTCTCCAATACAACCGTGATTTACGGCAATTTCTTCAACGGTCATCGATGGATATTCAATCGCCGAACAGAAGGTGGTCTTACCGGAACCCGGTGTTCCAGTCACTGCGATTCGAACCCCTGCCATTGACCCACTACCCTAACGAAGTCGATGAGCAAGAACCTGAAGTCCGGTTCCCAGTGCACCGAAGAAGATGATGACCGGCCATGCCAGGGTGACCTTGACGCTATACTCGACATCGACGCTGGATTCGGTCCCACCGAAGGCTTGTCCGTCAACTGGATAGTAGACATCCCCTCCGATATCGTAGGTGAATGTCTTCGAATCATCCGTACTCGGTCCACCCGCTGCGAAGTTTGTGGATGATGGTCCACATGTCGATGAAATTCCATCACTCGGCGCACATCGATTGTATTCTTCCTGTGTGACCAGGCCGACCCAAACATCGGCCTTCCAAGTAATCGTTAATTCTGGACTGATTAGTGCTGAAGGAATCGCACTCTCAGTCAATGGCTCATCGGCGAATCCCACCGCAGTCCCCGTCATCGGAACGGGCACATTTTCGATTGAATCCTCGTATGTGTATCCAATCATACCCCCAATCATCAGCAGAGCACAGAGACCACTGACGATGAGTAGAATTACGCGCATCATAGAAATCACTAGTGTAAGAAGAATGCAGCCGCCATAATCGCATAGGTACCTAGCAACATCGCACCCTCAAGCCAGTTGCTCTTACCATCGGATGCAATTGCGTTGGCAATCAATACCGACAAGAACACCGCAATCGTTTCAAAGAGACCGAATTCGAATGAGAGGTCGACGCCGACCAACCAAGCCAGAAGCACCATCAGAGGGGCGACGAAGACTGCAATCTGGGTCGACGAACCAACTGCGATTCCAAATGAGAGATCCATCTTGTCCCTCTTGGCTACAGTCACAGCCGTGAAGTGCTCAGCCGCATTGCCGAAGAACGGTACCAAGATGACACCGATGAAGAGCGGACTCAAATTGAGCTCTTCTGCACCTTCGGCGATTGAATGGACCAGAATTTCCGCCATCCACCCAAGAATTACAGTCGCTCCGAGCAACAGAACAATCGCTTCTCTCTGCGACATCTGTGGAGCTTCGTGAGAATGTGCTCCCTCTGTGGCGAACAACTCCTGATGTGTACGCAGTTGGAACAAGAGAAACAATCCATACAAGCCAATCAGAATGATTGCTGCAGCGTGAGAGAGCTGCATCACCCCTTCAGCCGCCGCCCCCTTATCTTGCATGGTGAAAACGTACGCTGTTGGCATGGTGAGTGTGATGACGGCAAGCAGGAGCAGAGAGCCGTTTGCCCCAACCGCCGTTGTCGAAAATCGCTGTTCTTTGTGGTGAATACCGCCCCATACGAATGCGAGACCCATCACCAACAACAGATTCCCTAGAATCGAACCAATCAATGACGCCCTGACAATCTGAACCATATCATCACCTGCCGAGATGTCGTTGTTCTTGTACGCCTCAGCCGCGGCGAAAATGGCCATGCCCGCGATAATCATCTCAGCTGCATTCCCGAAGGTCGCGTTGAGTAGACCACCCACGGATTCGCTGGTCCGCAGAGCAATCTGCTCTGTGGCTTGCCCCATGAGGAATGCGAGTGGCATAATGGCCACCATTGAGAACACAAACGTCAGCATTGGATCATGGGCGACGTATGCAAAATAGAGGGTGATTGGAATGGCAATCAAGAGGACATTCAACTTGACTTTGATTGGGTTGATTGCATCGAGCATCCCCGTCCAACCTTCGAACACTTGTTCGTCAGCCACGGTATCCTCGGACATCTCACTCATCCTGTCGTGAACATAACCCGTCCATGAAGGCATCCCTTACCCAATTGAGATTGGAGTATAGTTGCCCCATGGCTCGATGTCCCGTGGATGGCAGTGGTCTGGTGCAGTTCGCGGATTGCACATGACTGGACCTTGTGGCAACCAAATTGCGAACCCCGCATCCTGATCGCTCCCGGGGAAATCTGTGGTGATGAAATTCGCCCCCGTCTCTTGCGCTCGCTCAAATCGGGTGTAATTCTGCTCGCGCGCCTCAAGCGTGGCCTCATCGGGTCGTGTGCGGACCATGAAACCCAGATCCGAAGCATCGCGCAATCTGTCGCCGTGTGTGTCCGGGTTGACGAAAGAAATGACGCTGGCGAGTGAATGATTTTCATCAACGATTGCAAACATTGTCTGATTCTCTAGCGTCGGATTCCGTTCCACGTAGAGATCCCGAATCTCGGTCTTGTCCAAGAGGACGAAGAGGGTCTTGCCACGGCTCGCTTCCAATGTGGGCCATCCTTCCGTTGTGATTGCAGTTCGAAGATTGGCTGCCTCGCCTTGCACCTCTGTGGGTGTGATTGTCATGTTGGCCGGCCAAGTCGCGGCAATCTCTGCTTGAATCATCTCCAAGATGTCCAACTCTCCAACGACCGTTGGCAAGTTTTTCGGCTCGACAAAAATCCACAATGGAGCGTGATCTGGATTTTCCATCGACCAGTTGAGTAGTATGCTCATGCACCCGGCGAATCCCAAACAATTCGTCGATGGATCCAATGCCGTATGGTAGACACGCAACCCCATCCCAGGGATGTAGTGCACATCCAGTTCAAATTGTCTCACGCCCAGCCGATCCGCCTGCACGTCTAGTTGCGCGTGGGTGTAATTGTTCTCTGGATCAAGTGTGGAAACCCCTGGTGTCTTGACGTGATATGAATTGTGTGTCCCTTTCATTCTGAGATCATTCAGTCGAATTTCTTCCAATGGTGGTTCTTCCTCAACTTCTTCTCCGAAACATCCAGACAGGCTTGTGAGAAGCAAAAGGGTGACCAAACCCAGAGCGGAACCCTTCATTTTCTCACCTACAGATGCTGATAATATGTCAGAACAGCCGCTTCCAACTCATCGATCGCGCTGCTCTCATCCACCGTGAGAGTAACTCCATCGCGGCGCAGAGGTTTGCCATCGACCCACATATCGAGACATTCCCCACTACTGTAAATCAGATTGGCGAGAAGTCTTCGCCCATCTCGTCCAATGGGGCGCATTCGAATATCGTTGAGATTCCAAGCGACCCAATCCTTGGAACCTCGAACACCCAATTCGTAGGTCTGCACGGGATTCAAGATGGTTGCATCCCAGTGATCGTGACGTTGAATCAAACTGGCGGCCTTCATTTCAGCTCGCATATCGAGTGCATTGTTGCTCGCCGCACCGTCAGTTCCCAATCGAACATCGACGCCGGCTTCAATCATCGCGGGATAGGACATCGTCCCACCTGTGGCCAATTTTTGATTGCTGACGGGACAGTGAACGGCGTGGACCTCGTGCTCTGCGAGAATTCGCATCTCGCGTTTGGTCACCCAGCCACAATGAGCGCAGACAGTCCCTTCTTGGAAGTAGCCGATACTATCGAGATATTCGACGGGATACATCCCGTGTTTCGCATGACAATCCGCAACCTCTTGCCGCGTTTCAGAGGTGTGGATACTGAGTGCGCACCCCGTCGCATTGGCCACTTCTGCGGCTTTTTTCAGTAGATCCTCCTCGCAGGAGTACACCGAATGTGTTGCGATTCCATACGACACTCGGTTGGGGGCAGATGAACCGTTGCGAACCAGTCCTTCCACATGTCGCAAAGCGTCCCCCGATCCTGGCTTGAAATTGGGCGTCAATCCATCCGTAACCGGTCCGCAGACAAGTCCGCGAAGGCCGCTTTCTGCGAGAACCTCACCGACGACCTCTGGATGATAGTACATGTCGCAGGCGAATGAGGTTCCCGTCGCAATCAATTCTGCAGCGGCAACTCGAGTTCCAATCTCGACAAATTCAGGCGTCAATCCTTTTTCAGTTGGAAAAATACTCTCCTCTAACCAGCGCATTAGGGGCAAACCCTCTCCCATTCCGCGGTTGAGAACCATCGCCAAATGTGTATGCCAGTTCTGGAAGGCTCTGGTTAGCAATCGGCCTCCTCCATCGACTTGGAACTCGACATCTTCGTCTCCCATGCTGCGCAGCCAATCTCCGTCGGCTCGAAGGATGAAATCCCCTTCATGCGGGCGTCCATCGACGTCGATAAGCCACGAATCTGTATAGCGAACGTCGCCTGTCGTCTCGTCCGCCATGAAGGGTGGAGGAAGAAGCCCCTCCATCAGGGTTCTTGCCTCAACTTGAAATCACTCCCCTCGATGGAGGGTCGATGTCGGACCCCTACCGCACACTTGGGGTGTCAAAAGATGCCCCTCATGCGGAGATTAAGCGCGCGTTCAGAAAATTGGCGCGACAGTATCACCCTGATCGCAATCCGGACGACTCTGCTGCGGAAGAGCGATTCAAGGCCGTACAAAACGCCTGGGAGAAATTGGAGACGCCAGACAAACGTCGCCAATATGATGAGGAGCAACAGATGAACCAGGTCTTCGGTGGCATGGGTGGAATGCCTGGTGATATGGGTGGCATGGGTATCGATGATGTATTTCGTCAATTCATGGGAGGGGCATCTCGCCCTCAACCATCCCCCTTTGCTGGGCGGCCTCGGGCCGCGCCTCCACAGGCGGCCACAGGTGCCGACATTTCCGCACCTCTTGACATTGATATCGAACGCGCGATGGAGGGTGGAAAAGTCCAGTTCACTCACAATCGATTGGTGCGCTGCTCCGAGTGCCGAGCCAGCGGGTGTGTTCATTGCACAAATCTCGGCGTTCGCCGAAAGAAGACACGATTGACAATCAATGTCCCAAAAGGGGCCAAGCATGGACAGCAACTCAAGTTGCCCAAGATGGGAAATGAACACCCTTCGGGTGAACCTGGTGATTTGACTGTGACTCTTCGAATCGATGCTGAAGAAGGCCGTCGATGGGAGGGTGAATCCCTCATCCAAGAGGTGGCCATTTCGTACTCGACTCTCATGCTCGGGGGAGAGGTTCGTGTTGCGACTCCTGCGGGGAAGACGGTCTCCGTTAAAGTCGCCCCAGCGACACGAATTGGTGACCGGAAGCGATTGCCTAAGATGGGCTTCGCAGGGGCTGATTTAGACATCGAATTCACCCTTGATGAACACGAATCTCTGACCCCTTCTCAACAGGAGGCGCTTGAGGCTCTTCGAGACGCGGGCATGTGATGAACACGCCCTTATACTCCACTCTCCGGCCTACGGCCGGCGGGTCACATGACGGACTTCTCTGACGTTGCGCGATTCGCCATTCTCCATCGTGTGAAATTTCATGTTCTCATCGTTCTTTTTTCCCTTGTCATGGTCCCGGGTTTACTACAGACATTGACCCCAATTGATGTCGAGTCGTATGACATGGAGAGCCCCGAAATGGAGGCTGAACAGGTCATCGATGAAGAATTCTCATCGAAGGAGATGACAGTCGGTTTCGTGGTCTCGATTCGAGACCCCTCATTCGTTGAAAATGGCAATCAAGCACCCCATACAGACGCCGCTGGAAATCCTGACAGATTGACCTTCCCGACACCCGATGAGATTGCCCCATTCCAAGGGGAAGGTGAGGGGATGCACGGTGATGGATTGCCGGAAGGTGGCGTCTTCAATCTGACTTTCCTGAGAGAACTTGAACAGAAAGTGATGATTGCCCGCAGCAATCCTCTCTCCATCTACTACCGTCCGATTGTCAGTGAACTGACAGGAGAGAGCACCAATGGCACACTTTCGCTGTTTGAGCAATTTGAAGCCTTCATGGCCAATCGATCATTGCTAACAACGGCAGGGTATGACCCCCTCGGCAATCTCGTTCCACCGTTGACCAACTGGTCCGATTGCGGTGTCCTCGAATGCCTTCGCTTCGGTGATGAGAATCTTACTCAGGCCCACATCGATCTTGCCGCCAATCGGATGATTCTGGCCAATCCCAGTGTTTTCATGCGCTGGTCGACCACCGACCGCGCTTTCCTTCCTGACCCCAATAGCCCTGTCATCGGACCCGTGGGAGGTCAGGTTGGCGAGGATGGTACCTTTGAGAACGCCGTGTGGATGCCAGGTCGCTGGTCCGCCTCAGCAACTTGGATTCTGCTTCAATTGGACAAAGACGACATGGCCAATTCAGGGTATACGTTTGTGTGGGGCGATGCCCGTTCCGAACCCAATTCGATGACTTGGCATGGCCTTGAATTGTATACTACACCACCTGAATTAACCACAGAAGAATGTCAACAGAGTGTTGAATCCGGCAATGGCCCTTGTTCAGCAGATTGGGCTCTTCTCAATTTGGAACATCAAATTAGAGTGACAGATCAGGAATCGGTGACTCTGGTTGCGCCTCCGACGGGCATCAACGTCGAGGTCAATCGTGAACTCCAACAATCCATTACCCTGCTCGCCACCATGTTCGTCTGCGTTCTCCTACTGTTGTGGGCCAGTCTTCGCCGAGTTTCCGATGTCGCAATTGTCGCAATGACGCTTGGTTTCAGTCTATTGTGGATGCAGGGGTTGATTGGATGGGGCATGATTCTCGGCGGTACCTTTGATGTCAAAATCATCAGTCGTAGTCAGTTTAGCAATCTGTTACCAATCCTCATTCTAGCTCTAGGGATTGACGATAGTTTACACGCTCTGCATCGATACAAGGAGGAACGAAACAGAGGAAAGACCACTGAACAGGCCGTTCAGATCAGCCTCACCCGAGTCGGCCGCGCCATTATGCTGACATCATTGACGACAATTGCCGCTTTCTCGGCCAATCTTTCATCCAGTATACCTGCCCTGCGTTCCTTTGGCATTGAAGCAGGATTGGGTGTCGCCTCCGCCTTCGTATTGACCGGTCTCTGGGCTCCCTTGATTCGTTATGATATTGACACATGGCTACAGAACCGTGGGCGATTGGAAGAAGACACCGGGGATCGTCTGTATATGGTTCCAAAGCATTGGCTGTCCCGCCTATCCGGTGGTTCAGCATGGGCTGCACCTGGAATCATCCTCATCACCCTGCTTCTCACGGCCATCGCCACTCCGGTGATGTTGTCTCTTGAGGGCGATTTCAAGATTGAGGATTTCATTGATGAGGAATCTGAGATCGCCCAGTCAGTTTTTCTCATCAATGAGCGTTTCAGTTCAGAGGGCGAACCTGCACTGATTCTGATTGAAGGCGACATTCTCGATCCGAGAGTATATGCGGCCATCGGCCAATTACGTACCAACATGAATACCGCCAGTCCGGATGATCCGAATCGTTACACATCTTTGCCAACCGGTCAAATCGAGATGCATGCTATCGACGAACTCGTGTTCTGGGCGATGGGGAGCCTGTTGGCGAATTCTGAACCATTCGAAAAAGCGGGGTGGAATGCCTCACTGCCCGGCAATGGTGTTGGTTGTGAGACCACAACTGGGGTCCCGGACACCTCATCGCGTGGATGTCTACAATTTCTCTTCGGATATCTCTCTGAATATGGTATCCCTGCTGCTGGAATCATCCCTGAAATCCCCCCTAGTATTCCACAATTGTACATCTCACCCGAGTGTAATCTGAATCCAAATGCGACCCATCTCTGTGCAGATGGCACAACACCTCAGTACGAACGGATGACGATGCGTTGGGGGATTATCAGACCCGAGCAGTTCACAAAGACGCAACGGGTACTCACCGAACTCGAACTGGACATGTCTCCGTTCGCGAATCTATCGAGTACAGATATGGATGGCCGGAGTAGTATTGACTCCGCATCCGAAGAATATCCGGTGACTTGGGCCATCTCAACAGGTTCTCCTGTCACTCGATATGTCGCAGCATCCAGTATGCAGGACGAACTCCAAGGTTCACTGATGCTGGGCGTGTATCTTTGTCTCATCACCCTCTGGTGGGGTTTCAGGTCCGGCGTCAATCAATCCGTGGCGGCGTTGCGCAGAGGCAAGGAGGAACTCGCCCTTCTGACCGCTTGGGGATTACTGGCTGGATTCGCGATTGGCGCCATCATGAGCCAAATCTATGGTGGAACTGTGGGTGGAATCTGCGGCCTCGTCATTTTCATTCTGAACTTCTTCTGGGGTGAACGAGCGCTTGCTCTCGCAGTCATCACCACTTTCCCCATTTTGATTGTCGTTGTGTGGTTGTATGGAATGATCGCCGCCGCCGGATATGGCCTCAACATGGTCACCGTCGCAATCGCTGCAATGAGTCTCGGTGTCGGAATCGATTATGTCATCCACGTTGTTGAGCGCTATCGGGAAGAGCGCGATAACGGGCGGTCTGTGCATTCATCTTTGGTCGCCATGGGTGGTGCATCCGGTTTGGCCTTGGTTGGCTCGGCGGTCTCCGATGTCACAGGCTTCGCCATCATCTCATTCTCTCCGATGGGCTTCTTCTCCGCCTTCGGCCTATTCTGCGCATTGATGATCGCATTGAGTTTCATCGCCTCGATGATTATTGCCAGCAGCGTCCTCGGAATGATTGCTTGGGGCGAAGTTCGCCGTGAGGCACAACGCGCCGGAGGCTTCCGACAATTACAGATAGATGCGGAACGAAGACTGGGCATCAGGGGAGGGGTCGCAGATGACTGAAGTGCCGAAGTTGCGTCAATTAGAACGCCGTGAAACCGACCTGGTTCTCCGCTGGAGAAATGACACAGAGCATACAGTGACTTACACAGAATTGCGATACTGGTGTCCATGTGCCAACTGTAAACCACGGCGTGAAGTTGCATCTAGGGGAGAGGCCTTGCGCGATGAAGTGAGCCGATTGAGAAATGAGAAACCCAAGGCCGAGAATGTAGGTGGTTACGGCATCCGCTTCACCTTTGCATCTGGCTGTAATTCAGGCATTTGGAGTACAGATCGGTTGCATGCGATTGCGACAGGAACCCCCGATCCCGATTCGCTTTGACATGTGCGAAGTGTCATAACGGACACCTTTGTCGTTCAGGTCAGCGAAGACGTGGGTTGACCCGCTTCCTCGCTCCGCGATGGTGGATGATATGGCTCCGGACTCCGAAGAGGATGATGATTGGACAAAGTATGCCGATACCGGCTATGCAACATCGTATGACCCTTGGGCCGATTTGGTTCCAACCACGGAAATTGAAGAAGAGGAATTCGACGACGATTTTGACGAATTCGATGATGTGGAACAGAGTCGCCGTGATGTCCCTCGCTGTCCAGCACCCTCTGGCATCGAACATGCGATTCGGATCGGGACTTGTAATCACTGTCTGGGTCGAATTGCTGGCGTTAGAATCGCTGGTGATCCATTGCAAGAGGTTGGTGGGCGTGTCCGCGACCAAGCCCTTCAGCGTGATCCAGATGTGAAACCGAATGATGACATCGAATGTTGTCCGTTCTGTGAGAATCTGTTCCTCGAACTCGACATCATTGCGAATCGAATCGTCTCCTCAGTTGAGGGCATTGAATTCTCAAAGGTTCAATTGGGCATCCATTTCTCCAAAGACCACGTCGCTGCTGAGGAAGTTCTCCGTTCGACTGTGGCGGCAACGGGATGCCGTCCTCTGAAGGCCACCCTGTCCGATGCCATTCAATCGACAGTCGCCGAACGATTACCTGGAATCAATTGGGTGAAGGAACGCCCTGAAGTCATGCTCCTGTTCGACACCCTCACGCTGGGTGTGAATGCAGATATTCGGGCCCTGTTCCTGTATGGTCGTTATCGCAAACTAGAGCGTGGCATTCCTCAGACACGTTGGCCCTGTCGAGCCTGCCGAGGACGAGACGGTGGTTGTGAATCATGCAACGGAACCGGGCAACAGTATCCACACAGTATCCAGAGTCTGGTCTGTGAACCGTTGATTGAGTCCATCGGCGCATCTTCTGATGCATTCCATGGCATGGGTCGTGAGGATATCGATGTTCGATGTCTAGGCGACGGCCGACCGTTTGTTGCCGAACTCAAATCACCGACCCGTCGCACCCTTGATCTTGAGAAATTGATGAACAGCATCAACAAGGCGGCCAAGAACCGGATTGAAATTCACGGGCTTCGCCATTCCAACCGCGCCGAGGTGTCGAGAATCAAAGAGACCCAAGCCGAGAAATCCTACACCATTCGTTTCACTTGTGAACACGAGCTTGCAGATGAAGAGTTGACCAATCGAATTCAATCGCTCTCTGGTCAAGTGCTTGAACAACAAACACCCCAACGTGTCGCGCATCGTCGCGCAGACAAAATTCGCAAGCGGAAAGTGGTCTCAATCGAGAACATCCTCATCGAGGATCAAGAGATTCAATTCGATGTTCGGTGTGAATCGGGTACTTACGTCAAGGAATTGGTTCACAGTGATGAAGGCCGCACAAATCCATCCGTTGCAGGGCTTCTGGAGACCGATTGTGAGGTCATTTCGTTGGATGTGAAAGACATCCATGCTGATTGACAAATGATTCTTTGACAGGCGGTGCGCTTAATTAGGGGCGGCAGGTCGCCCGATTCCCCCTAAAGGGGGAAAGGGAGGCACTCGTATGCGCCGAAGTAAGGGAACTCGACAGGGTACACGGAGTATTCTCAAGCGTTCCAAGTCAGAACGCGGCCGTCTCAACATCCGCCGCGTCATGCACACATACGCACCCGGCGACCGCGTCGCCATCGTTCTTGACGGTGGTCAGCAGCGTGGAATGCCTCATCGCCGCTTCCAAGGCCGAACTGGATTCATTCAGGAACAGCAAGGCAAGGCCTACATCGTCTCGGTGAAGGATGGCAACATGCAGAAGACCGTTATCGCTCGTCCAGAGCACCTTCGATCATTGGAGTGAGAATCATGACAGAGAGAGAATATACCGATTATGCCAGCGTCCGAGACGCCCTTTTGTCAGCTCAAGAACGCCGCGGCTTCCTCTCGTACGAGCAGAAGTTGGCTCTCCAGCATGCTGAGTGGGCAGCCAGTGATCAGCGCAATGGTCACAAAACCGATTCAAAGGTGTACAAAACATTGTACAACAACCTGATGGAAATTGACAAATTGGAAGAACACCCAGACATCTGTGCGAAAATTGCTGAAATGATGCCAATGTCCGTTGAAGAGGTCCGCTCAATTCTAGCGAGCAAGCGCGTTCCGATGGACGGGGACGAGATTGAGTTCATTGTGGACACGGTTCGCAAGCAAATTCTGTGACAATACATGTTATTGGTCGCTTAGACCGTTTTATTCTTGAAGCAACACTGACTTCGGAGACTGATACCCATGCAACCCAGAGACCCAGCAGGCCCCGCTGCCGAACCTGGACCACTGGATGAGGAGACTCATGCTCGCGTTCTTGATCACCAGCCAAGTGGCATGATTCAGGGTATTTCTGAGAAAGGCCTCCATCTGGTTCGAATTCGCTCCCCAGCCGGTGCAACCACTCACCAACCTGGCACTCGAGTCGAACTTGAGAGCGTTCACGTTCTCGGCATGACTCGTCACCGAGATTTGTCTTCTATTTCGCAATCCGTACTACACGGTGTTGTGAAGGACATTCTTTCCGACAATCCCGAAGTCTGCCTCTCCTTTTACAATCGCGCTCGGAATCTAACCCTCAAGATGCATGCATTCCAACTATTGCCGGGCATTGGGAAATCTAAGGCGATTTCAATGGCCGAAATTCGCGGTCGTACTGGATGGGAAACCATCGCTTCATTGGATGAAGCCTGTCAAATCGATGCCGCCGACCTTCTTGCAAATCGTTTGTGTCAGGAAATCGCAGATCCACACATGACACCGAATCTTCTCGATTTGTTGATTCGAGCCTGAGGGATTCGAATGGAGCGCGATGCGCGCTTTCTTGTTGACTTGCATCGAGACCACCATCCTGTTGTCCATGAACTGGGTCAGCATTACCTGGTCGACACATCTGTGCTCAATGCCTCCATTGAATTGGCCGGCGACATCTCTGAACAACACATTCTGGAAATCGGCTGTGGCCCGGGCTCACTCACCCATCATCTCCTCGGCGCGGGCGCGCGCGTGAGCGCGATTGAGATTGACGAAGGCTCTCTGGAGCATATGCATCTACACTTCGAAGAAGAAATCGAATCGAACCGATTGATGTTGATTGAGGGGGATGCTCTGACCGTGCAATGGCCATCCGACATCGATGCCATCGTCGCCAATATCCCCTACCAGATATCCAGTCCCTTGCTCGAGCGAATGCAGCGCGAACTGCGTACGATTCCAGCCGTACTTCTGGTTCAAGATGAATTTGCAGAACGAATGGCGATGGCCATCGGTCCACTGGACCGGGGTCCACTCGGTCTTTCTCTGTGGTTGGATTATGACATTGAATTGGCCCGCCGTGTCCCTCCTTCCTGTTTTTCACCACAACCTCGGGTTACCTCCCGCCTCATTCGGTTGGAACCAATCAATCGTCTGGAGGCGTTGGGTAGTGAAATCGATCGCCGAATGTTCAGACAAGTGACCTCTCAGTGCTTCAGCGACCGTCGACGAAAGTTACGCAATCTACTGAAGAAATCTCCTCGTCGCCTGTCTCGAATTCCCGGTTGGCATCGCGAACGATGGAAAGGCGCAATTCAGTCACTGCGTACACATCCTCTGATGGAGGAACGTCCAGACATGCTTGAACCGGAGGATTGGTTGCAGCTTTGTACAGATATTTCGTCATTTGAACTCTGAAGGGAACCCATACGACAACGAGTTGATAGGGAAGCCCCCTTTCCGCTGGACAGAGCGGGACGGCACTGATGCAGGGCCTCTGGCCTGAATTCCGTGACTTCAAGTAGGTCGCAATACACTCAAACTACTCACAGGGGACACTCTAATGGCAAAGAAGGACACCTATCTAGCGTTGTTACGCCGAGGCGTTGACGAAACCACTGCGATGACTCTGGCCGATTCTGGCTTGAAGATTGGCGAAATTAAGAAACTCGACAAGGATCAACTTGTCCAGAACTACGGCCTCAAGGCAGAGATTGCTCGCTCGGTCCTCGAGGTCCTCCAATCTGGTACCACCAGCTCTGGAAAAGAGCGCTACCTCTCCAATGTCCTCTCGTCTCCTGAGAAGAAGCCAATGGACAAAATCGAGGAACAGCGATTCAAGCGTCAGCAGAAGGATATCCTGCTTGAACTACAGGAGCAGCGTGAGCGCCTCAAACTGGCCAAGGTTGAGCAGTTCCGAAGTCAGAAGGTCGTGATGAACCGCTTGGGCAAGACGATTGAACTGATTGTCAAACTTGAGAACAATTTCGACGACGAGTCCAAAGAGGAACAGCGTTCCAAAATTCGTGATCAACTGGAGACTCGTGGACTAGAAGCGGCTAGAGATCATGAGATGCTCGAACTTGAGGGTACACCTCAAGACATCGTTGATTTCCGACGCAAGATTGTCCCCCAACTGTGCTTCCACGCCTGTCCCTCATGTGGAGAGGACATGGACCCTCGTTCTAGTGTGAACATGGATTTGGGTGATGACTACGGTTTCATGTGCTGGGATTGCGAGACCGCGTTCTCTTCACCCATGGCCGAAGTCGTCGAGACGCGCCTCGGCGTGAAGACGACGTGGATTTCGATTGACCCGAAGCGTAAACCTCGTGAGAAGGTCCAACGCCCACCTCGAGCCAAGCCCGATTCGTTCAAGGACACCATTGCGGCCGACCTTGCAGCGACTGGTGCTTCCGCAGACACCATCGCTGCTGCTGTCGAAGAGAGCAACCTCTCCAGCGGCCTCATGTCAATCAATGACTGGATTGATCAGACACTTGCAGTGAAGGGCTACATCCAAGCACAGGAGGACCGTGAGGATTTCATCATCGCCACCGGTGCCGGTGCGACCAAGTTCAACAAGTGGATGAAGAAGGCTGGTCTTGCTTTCAACAAGCAATCGGGTCGATGGACCCGCTGGGTAGACCGCTGATGCCCAACGCTATGGGCATGATTCTTCTCGGCTTGAGTCATGATGATTCCTGCGCATGCGCTCGCCGGAATCGCCTGTATGCATCTTGGGCGCCTAGCATCACGTGACAAAGAGTCCTGGCTATGGTTCGGAATCGCCTTCGCCTTCATTTCACACGCTGTCATCGATGCGTTGGCAATCTTCACCTATCATGATGCCAGCCCCTCTGGTTCGACGTTTTCCCAATTCGTGTTTTGGTTTTGGCTCGCCGGTGCAGTCTCCGTCATCTATTGGGCACTTCACAACGATCGAAGGTACGGTTATGGAATCCTAGCTGCATTGTCCTATGATCTCTGGGATCATTGGATTCTTCGCGGTGTCGCCTGTACATCAGATGGGTTTCCGGATGGATGCATGAGTGTTTACGCCTACGAACATCTCCATCTCCATCATCTTGAGTGGTTTCTCCTCGATACCGTGTTCGCTGGGGTGGAACGACACTATGGCGATGAATCATACTTCATTGTCGAACTCTTCTGTGTAGCACTTCTATGTGCTTCCGTCTGGTGGTTGCGAAAGCATACGCCCTTGCCGCAGGAGGAGGAAGAGGAATGAGTGGTGACCGACCAATCTGGCCGATGATCTGGCCTTGGAATGATGGACAAGGAAACCGAATGCATTGGCGCGATATTCTGAATTCACGCCGCTTCTCGGTCAGCTATCTACTGATTATCGCACTGTTGTTTGCATTGTTCGGCCTCGGGTCTCGTCATTGTCCGATACCATCTGATACAATCATCTGCGATTTCGTCATGCGGCCTTACAACCTGTTTGAAGCACCCCACATTTTCGTGTTCACTATATTCTCCTCGTTTTGGTTCCACAAAAACCCCGATCACATCCTGTTGGTGGCCGTTTTGATTGTCGTCTTCCTGCAGACTGCAGAAGTCCGAATCGGGGCAAAGCGAGCAATGATTGCGCTGTTCAGTGTACACGCTCTGGTTGCAGTGATTATGACGCTGTACCTCTACATGGGCGATTACCTCAATCCAGAGGTTGATTGGTACGAATTTGGACTCCGGGGTCGAAATTACATGGGTGGCTCAGTCGGTCTATTCGGTGTCGTCGGCGTCATGTTTTCGCAGATTAAACGACCATTCGCTGGCGCCCTATTCTATTCTGGTTTTGAATTCTGGAACGCCTCCATCTACGAAGGTGCAGCGCTGTATGTTAGTATGGGGCATGTCACCGCTTTCACGCTAGGGTTCATACTTGGACGGTATTGGTTGCATCAAGACAGCAAACAATTCGAGGCTGCTGAATTAAATTGAGGCAATCGGTGCGCGTATCATGGCGACAATCCGTTTCTATCGCGGCGAACTCCTTCTGGGTGTCGCTGAGAGCCAATCGGACACACCTATTCTTGAGTTGGCTGAAGCCATCGGCATCGATATTCCACGAAACTGCACATCTGGAAACTGTGGAACCTGCATGTGCCGGTTGAAGTCAGGTGTCGTCTCCATGCCTGACCCGCTTCCAGCGGGAATCGATGAGGACCTAATCGAGGATGGAGCCACTCTCACCTGCGTTGGCATTGCCGATGGGCCTGTGGATATCGACTTGATTCCACCAATTTGAGGTGCTAGAATGGAACAAGGTCTGATGATTGCCATCGTGGTCAATGTCGTTGGCATCACAATCGCAGTTTGGTTCCTGCGTAGTCGTATATTGGCGAAACTCGCAGAGGTTGAGGCCCGAAAGGCACGCAAGCGAGAAGATTAGCGAGACAACCATCCTCGGTAGTAGAAGAATCCGAGAATCAACGCGCTGGTCAACCCCATCAGCCCGATGATTTCAACCAGTCCGAACATCTCTGTGGATGCGCCGAAGACTTCGATGTTCATGCCGAAGATCGAAGCGATTGCAGTAATCGGGAACATCAGGGTGGCCAGAATCGTCAGAATGCGAATCACGTCGTTCGCTTCTGCTTGTGTCGCAGCCAAGCGCATTGTGGACTGAGACAGGTATGTATCACGCGTGCTCGCAGCTCCAGCGTTGTAATACTCAACGTCGCTCTTCAATTTGGTTAGAACGTCCAAGATATCCTGCCAATAGACCGTACAGTCTTTGGAAATGTAATCCTGCTCCGGTCGCATCATTCGGCTGACAACTTCGTGCAGTGGTGTGACCGATTTCGATATTTCTCGCAAATCCTGCTTGAGTTCGTGCAGTTCCTGTAGCATATTCGGATACTTCGTGTTGGGGTCGAACACTCGATCCTCCAATTCGTCAATCTGCGCCGAATATCCACCGAGGATGCGATACCAGTCATCTGCGATGGCGTCGAGAATTTCGTAGAGGAGATATTCTGCACCCAACCCGACTCGACGCTGTATCTTCTTTGATCCGAAGCGTCGTCCAAAATTTTTCACTGCAGGCATGGCCGAATGGCGCACGGTTACGAGGAGATCATCAGTCACGAAGACGCACAGAAACTCTGTGTCAATCTCCTTGTCTGCGTCCCGCGCACGCACGACGACAAATCGGTGTGAGTCGTAGACATAGGCTTTGGAAACGGGTTCCTTGAAGCAGTCCTCGACCGCCATCTCGTGGTAACCTTGAGCCAGCAACCATTTGCGTTCATCTTCATCTGGATTTCTCATGTCGACCCAGGCGAGACCCTCGGCTGCATCTAGCGCAGCGGAAAGGTCCGCAACAGCGAGTTCCTCGCCGTGCTTGGCGCGGTCTCCTGACACACGCAATGTGATGGTCGCCATGGTCGGTCGGTCGAGGGCTCGCATTCAAGGATTCCGGATTGAAAAAAAAGATTGAATCATGCGTTTATGGCTTCAGTCCATCGATGCGCATCTGGGACATCGACCACTTCAATCTGCGCGCAGACGATTTTCTTGTGACCTTCCAACTTGGCTTTGAGGTCCACCAAATCAACAAGACAACATGGACAGTGAGGGCGACTGGGTCGAATCTGTAGAGCGACCATCGCCTGCTCATTGACATCGAGTCCACACAGCCATCGCTCATCCATGATTGAGCCCGCGCCATGTGGGTCATTCCAATCGCGGAGAATCTCGGCCAACGCCTTTTTCGCGGCCTTCTGCGCTCGAGTCATGGCTACACCCAGGGATCGATGTTGACGACATGGTCCACAAGAACGATTCGACTCCCTGCAGCATCCGCATTCTCACACGCTTTCTTCATCATGTTGCGCATCCAGCCGAGCATGAACAGACTCTCCAGGCGGTCTAGTTTGGCGATGAAGTCTGCTGGATTCCCACCTAGAAGTCCACTCTTCATCTCCTGTTGAACATCGCCGACGTGGTCGTAGAACAGCACGATGAGTTCTTGGATTGTCTCATCGTCCACCTTCTTCCCATTCGCGAAATTGCGAGCCATTTGTCGGAGGATTTGTGGTGTCAATACGCTGGTTCCTCCACCCAACGCATCGCCGACGACATCACGCTCAGGCTCCGTGGGTGCAAACGCTTCGACCGCTTCTTC
>JAKUOE010000089.1 GCA_022449845.1 Candidatus Thalassarchaeum sp. | reverse complement strand
CTGCTCAACCTGCGCCTCAACAAGCTCCTTCCGAAGCACCTCCTTTGCCCTCAGGTGGACTTCCTGAAGGCTGGACCATGGAGCAGTGGCGCTGGTACGGGCATCAATGGCTTGAACAGAACAAGGATTGATCAGTGGAATACCACTGGTAGATTGTTCCGAAGTGTGGCATAATCTTCGCCCTCATAGGCCCCACCTGTTTCTTTCAATGCGGGCGAAATGAGCCACAGCAAATCATTCCAATCAGATGCTTGAGCATGCAATTCAATTTCATTTGCTGCTGCGAGATCAAGCAGGATTCTCGCATTGCTTCCGCCATCCATTAGTCCACGGAATAGGGTGGGCGCAGTAATCGAATACGCCGGTGGCTGCCCCTTCATTCAACCACCATAAGGCGAGTGTCCTAGTCTTTCAACGAGTGCCTCGACATTCGTATCGCCAATTTCACGCAATCGATTTCTCAGTTTATCTGCTTCAGCTCGAAGTTGCGCCATTCGATATTCTTGGAGTACATGCGCCAACAGTTCATCCACACTACCGTGGTTGCCCATTGCTCGCATAGAATTCAGTTGCCGCCTCACATCAAACGAGACGCTGACAGAGGTCATGTTCGGAGAACCCATGTTTTCACCGGCGCGAAGCCCTACCCGGAACAACTTGAGCGTGTCGGTGTTTTGTGAGGCTATTCCTTGGTTCGGAGTTGATGTTGACGAAGTCGACTCGGTTCGTTGATTCCGTACTTCTTCTCAATCTTCAACTTCCGCCTGTGTGCTTCCTTTGCCAGCGCCCAGTATGCCTGACTCCCCCTGTTTGATTGTCGATTCGTCGGTTTCTTGAGAAGCGTAATTGGTGCTCCATCGGAGGGTGCTGCTGCAATATCGATGTTCCGTGGTATCACGGTTTTGAACACCTGCGTCGGAAAATGTCGTCGAACTTCTGATGCAACCGTATTGCAGAGTTTATTTTTTTGATACATTGTCAGAGCGATTCCGAATAGTTTCAGATTGGGGTTTATTCGACGCTGGACCAATTTGATTGAATTCATCAGTTGACTCATGCCTTCTAGGGCGTAGTATTCGGTCTGCACCGGAATTAGCACCCAATTTGCCGCAGCCAAGGCATTGATTGTGAGCAAGCCAAGACTGGGTGGGGTATCGATGATGATGTAATCGAATTCATCAATTGCTGGCCCCAATCCCTCCTTCAGTCGGGTCTCTCTACCAATTCGCGTTGCGAGTTCAATCTCCGCACCTGACAATTGGATATTGCTGGGGAGGAGCCACAGATTCCGCACACCCATCGTTTTTGGTGGACCTTTATCTGGATTCGATTGCCTCCATGCTTCTTTCATTGAATCTGTAATGATTTCAGGTCCTATGAGATAGTCCTCGATGATAGGCAATTCCTCTCCAAGGTCGTTCATCAGAAGATCATACACCGTTCTGTGTAACTTGCTCTTGTCGACGCCAAAGGATGTCGAGGCATTTCCCTGTGGATCAAGATCCACAAGCAATACTTTCGCAGCGGGGAAATTGTTTTTCTTGTCTCCTTTGGCTAGGGCTGTGGCGATATTGACAGCGGTGGTTGTCTTGGCACACCCTCCCTTCTGATTGGTGACTGCGATGACCATCTTGTATGGATTCATGTCAACATCCTCTGCAGAATACGATGTCCTCAGTCAAGCCCCTCTTTCAAACACTCGGAGAATCGAGCGGTTCCCCTCAGGTTGGAGGGGATTACTGAATGACCGGAACTGGAACCTCGGAGAGAATCTTCCGCATGATGTGCATGCCCGTGATTCCTCGAATCTTGGCTTCAGGCTTGAGTACGATTCGGTGACTGCAGACTTGTAGCGCAACACGCTTGATATCATCAGGAATCACGTAATCTCGACTATCAATCGCCGCCGAAGCCCGCCCCGTCTTGAACAGTGACTGGCTCGCTCGAGGCGAAGCACCCGTAATCACTCGGTGGTCTTCGCGAGATCGCTGTACAACTTCGACGATGTAAGAGAGGATTGCTGGGTCTACGTGCACAGTCTCCAGTGCCTTTTGCATGGCGACGACCTTCTTTGGCGAAGTAATCTGTTCGACATCGTGTCCATCTTTGCCTCTCAACTTACATCGAGCCAAAATTGCCTTCTCTTCTGCACGGTCTGGATAACCCATTGACATCTTCATCAAGAATCGATCCATCTGTGCTTCGGGTAGTGGGTAGGTTCCTTCCTGCTCAATCGGATTCTGAGTCGCCAGAGTCACGAAGGGTGCTGGTAATTTGTGAGTGATACCTTCGATGGTCACCTGCTTCTCTTCCATGGCTTCAAGCAGTGCAGCTTGTGTCTTGGGAGGTGCGCGGTTAATCTCGTCAGCCAGTAAGATGTTCGTGAACAAAGGCCCTGGTCGGAGTTTGAATTCACCAGCCTGCTGGTCGTACATGTACGTCCCCATGATGTCCGAAGGAAGCAGGTCAGGCGTGAACTGAACACGCTTGAATTTACATCCCAATGCCTTGGCAAAGGTGTTCGCCAACAGGGTCTTGGCTAGACCTGGGAAATCCTCTAGAAGCATGTTTCCATTGGATAGAATTCCAACACTGACACGGAGGAGATTCTCCTCCTTACCAATGATTACTTTCGCAACCTCAGCCATCAGGGCGTGTGAAATCTGACTGACGGTTGATATCAGGTCTTTCGTGCGACCTGTGCCTGCTGCTTGTGCCATCCCCGCTGACATGGTCTCACCTTGGGTTCTAACCCACTACAGGACCATTCCAATTCGTACTTCAACGTTATGCGTCTGGGGGTCATCCCATCATCGCTGATTTCACTTGAAATTTATTGCGAATAAATGGGACACTGCGTCCCTTCAACGACCCCAGAAATGGTCATCTGAGCGATGGATTGCAGTGAGTTCGTCGAGAATCTCCTCTTCGGCAGTTGACAGTTCCAATTTTCGCAGTCTTCGTGCATGACTTGAGGGCACATCGACGAGCAGAATATCCTCTTCATCGATACCTCGTCCTACGGTGGCTCCTTCGATGGCAACCGCAACCTCTTCACCCTGTTTCGCTTCTTTGTGAGAAGAATCTCCCGTTCGAATGGATCTGACTTGTCCAATCTTCTTGCCATCTACAGTCAGAAGACGTTGTCCGATGTGAAGTCGACCACCTAGAATTCGTACGCCAACAACAGCCGGTCCAGAACGTCGGAAGATATGGTCTGTGAGAATTTTGATTTTTCCTGGATAGACAATCTTCTCTCTTTTCTCTTCCTCTAACTCGATGGTTCGTTTCTCGGTCCAACTCTCGAATCTTTCTAGGATGTGATAGATAACATCTGAACCGATATGTTCGACTCGACAATCTTCTTTCTCCAACTCTTCCGCTGTTTCAGTTTGGACACTGGTGCTGAAAGCGAGAATGACTCGTTGCAATGGATCGGCTGCATTTTCAGCACCCCGTAAATCACGCTTGTTGACTGGCCCGATTCCAGCGCTACGAATTGGGATTGGATTGTCGAGATTCCGGAGTTCAAAAGCCAGTGCTTCCAGGCCTCCCAACGTATCCGCTTTGATGACAATGCCTTCCTCTTCCAATTCGATACTAATCTCAGATTCTTCTTCGGTTGCCTCAATCGCTTGTTGCCTCAGTTCATCATCATCGGAGAGGACACGGAGTGTTGTCCCTGCGAGAACACCTTCAAGATCTGGTGCGGCCAATTTCAGACCAGCTGCCGCATCTACGGTTTCAATTGCATCCCATCGGTCTCCAGCATCTCTCATCTCAGCCATACCTCGAGGGCGGAACAATCCTCGGACTCGTGTGACCTTTGGGCCCTGATCGGTCGCGATGACAATTTCATCTCCTTTGTTCACTTGTCCTCGATACAAGATGACATCGAGAGTCTTCCCGAGTCCGCGTTCTTCTTTCATTTCGAGTACGGTTCCTTCTGAGGCCCCATCCACGTCAGAAAGCTGCTCGTCGAGAAATTTCTCAGCCAGTCCAATGGTAATTGCCAGAAGATCTTGCATCCCCTCTCCTTCTTTGGCTGAGCAAGGTACCAATGGGATGTTTTGTGTAAAATCCGCGATCTTGTTGTACATGTCTAGGTTGAATCCTTGCTCACCAAATTCACCCACAAGGTTCCAGAATTTCTGTTCAAACAATCCCATGGCCTGTTGATCTTGATCCTTCATCGATTCCGCTGCAGATCGGCCGTTGACACAATGCCACCCATGAATTCGATCCAACTTGTTCCCACAAACCACGAATGGAGTCTTTGCATTCTTCAAGATTCGAATCGATTCAAGCGTCTGGGGTTGGCACCCCTCCATCATATCAATAACGAGAATCGCAATATCTGCTAGAGACCCACCACGAGTTCTCAGTGTTGAAAATGAATGGTGACCAGGTGTATCAATGAAGAGCAGCCCGGGCGACAAGAATTCCTTCCCACCCATGAGTGGGGCACAGAATTCATTCAGCAGGGTAGCGGGGACTTCCGTCGCACCGATGTGCTGCGTAATTCCTCCTGCTTCTCTGGCCATCACGCTCGATTGACGATCTTGACCTAAACTGCGAATGTAATCGAGTACGGATGTCTTTCCATGGTCTACATGACCAAGGACCGCTACAATGGGCTGCCGACGGCTATTTTCAGCCATAATATCACTTCCATTTTTCAATTGGAAGATTCAAAATCTCAATTGGAAATCCTCACTCGTAAACCCAAGTCTCTCGGTCAGGAGTCCATTCGTTCAAACCTTCAGGGAACCATAGGCCCAACTCGTAGGTCGCGGTCTCTTCCCCGTCACTCCCGTGGATCAGATTGTATCCCATATCCATGCCGAAATCGCCTCGGATTGTTCCCATGTCAGCCTCTCGTCCATTGGTAGCACCGATGATGTTGCGACAGACAGCGATCGCATCCACACCCCGCCATGCCATGGCTACCACAGGTCCTGATGTCACGAACTGAATCAGTCCGTCATAGAAGGGGCGTTCTTTGTGAACAGCGTAGTGCGCTTCCACAAGTTCTAGACTCGGGACAATCGATTTCAGTCCCACCAAGCGAAGTCCCTTGCGTTCAAAACGAGCGATAATTTCGCCCACCAATCCACGTTGCACTCCGTCTGGCTTGACCATAACATACGTCGTCTGCATGTCTTTCACCGAATCGGCCGACCCGCCTCCCCTATTTCAGGACGCCGACGCCGTCTACGACGGCGCTCACAGTAGAACCGGTCTGAAGAGATTACTGGATTCCGCCCTTGACATAGCGGCGCGTCCACTTGACCTTCCGTGGATTGCGACCCAGTTTCATGTTTTTACGGGCCTTTGAGTCCTTGAACCAGAGAACTGTACCATCACGTTTGACATACATGACACCAGTACCAGGTTCAATCTCTTCTCCAGAGAAGTTGCAGATTCGACGTTCAGCCATCTCTTCCACCTCAGCGAACATTGAGTTTTCGAGCTTCACGGCCCGTGTCTCTCAACATTAGAATGTCACCAATTCGAATGGGGCCAACGACGTTGCGAGTAATGATTCGCCCAATGTCGCGGGGATTCGGTGCATCATTGACTCGAACCTTCACTTGGGTGGCCTCACCGGTCATGCCTGTACGCCCGACAACCTCGACCACCTCTGCTGGCCAACCTTCCTGAGTCATCCGCATCCTCTCCGTAAATCTTGGAACTGTATCAGTTCAGTGCGTCGGTGTGTCCTTTGACACCGTTGAAAGCATCTTCAGCGCCTTTTGCGACTTCCATCAGTGCGATGGCCGCCGTCTTAGCACCACTGTTCATACCAGCAGCCTCACCCAAGTATGCTTGATCCTCGACGTAGATGAATGGAATCTTCTTTTCTTTGCAGATAAGCGGGATGTGTGCCAACAACTCTGCTGGATTCACGTTTTCAGCCATTACAATCATCTGCGCTGTTCCACGCTCTGCTGCTTTGGTTACCTCGTTACTGCCTTTCTTCAG
>JAKUOE010000088.1 GCA_022449845.1 Candidatus Thalassarchaeum sp. | reverse complement strand
AGCGAACGTATTTTGAATTTGGTAGCGACACCGATGATTGTGAAGTAAGTAGTAGTAGTTATGGTGATGGATTATTGGATGGTATCGGTGAAATCCCTGATGAATTTTTGTTAGCGGGAATTGCGATACTGATGTTGATATTCTCCCCAATCATCTATTTGTTATCCGCCATTATCTCAATTATTTTGTTGGCCTTGAAGAAAAGCCCAGTTGTCGTGGGTGTCCTTCATCTTTCGTTCTTTATCATCTTCATGATTTGCTCCGTGCTTGGGACGATTGATCTTGGTGAATTTGGAAGTTTATCAGTTCATGGTGATCTGACCGGCTGGGGCTTCTTCCTTTCCGGATTGGCTGGAATTTTACTAATGGTAAAGGCCTAGGGCTCTGGATTCTCCCTATGGGAGGCTTTCAGATTCAGCGGGACGCTCATATAGGGGGAGCAGGTCGGCGGAACGCTCCAAAGGGTGACTACCATGTCTCGTTCACTACATCACGCCGTTCGCGACACGTGGAAGAGGCCCAAGGATGCCCTGCCTCAGGATTACCGTCGTGACCGCATGGCACAGTGGCGACGCGACCCTGTCATCCACCGAATCGAGCGCCCAACTCGCTTGGATGCCGCTCGTCGTCTGGGCTACAAGGCCAAGCAAGGCGTCGTCATGGTTCGAACCCGCGTTCGCCGTGGTGGTCTGCGCAAGTCCAAGATCAACATGAAGCGCAAGCCGAGCAAGATGGGTATGCGCAAAATTACCATGGCCAAGAGCACGCAGCGAATCGCCGAAGAGCGCGTCGCTCGCAAATTCCCGAACCTAGAGGTTCTCAACTCATACTGGGTTGGCGAAGATGGAAAGAACAAGTTCTACGAATGCATTCTCCTCGATCCAAGCCATCCTTCGATTCAGAACGACAAGCAACTAGGTTGGGTCGCAGAGAACCGACACTCCGGTCGTGCACACCGTGGAAAGACCAGCGCTGGCAAGCGAGGTCGAGGTCTGCACAACAAGGGCAAGGGCGCAGAGAAGCTCCGCCCGTCTCTCAAAGCCCACCAGAATCGAGGCAAGTGAGCCCGATTCTAGGCCCAAGGTTGATGGGCAGTCACATCCGCCGTTATCTCGATGGGCGAAGCAATCGCATCCGAACTCCGCGGTATGCCTGTCATTCTACCCAATGGTCGATTCTTGGGCACAGTCCACGACACTGTCGTCGATTCAGACGAATGGACCTGCCCTCATCTGTTTGTGGCCAATCCACCCGCTGATTTGGTTGAAGATCGAGTCCATGTGGCCATTCCATGGCGTTGGATTCGCGCTGTCGAAGATGTGGTGATTCTACGTTGGTTCCCACCCACACCGATTCCTCGTGAACCAGTGAACCCTTGAAATGGGATGGGTTTGCCGGAAAGGTTGGGGCGCCGCCTGTGAAAGCGGGCGCCGTTCTGTTGATGCGCGAGGTATACCAGTGTTCGAATTGCATGTATTGGGTACGTCCAGTGCTCGCTTCGCCCACGGTCGCTCCGTCTCTGGCTCGGTGCTGAATACACCCGGTGGAATGGCGCTTATCGATTGCGGCGAAGGCATGCAGAAGCGCATGATGGATCACAACCGAGCGCTGAAGTCAAGTGGAGTCGAGAGTCGCACCCGTATCTCTCGTGTTCGTGCGGTGTTCCTCACACATGGGCATATGGATCACACATGGGGGTTGTTGCCTCTGTTGCAGACACTCGATCTCGATGGTCGTCGCAATCGCATGGTCATCATTGGCCCATCTACGCAGGAAGCCATCGATTGGGCCACACAACATCCAGGTGAGGCGCCTCCTGAGGGCAGCGATATCTCTCCGACCGACCTCGCGATTCTGTTCTCACAATGGCAGGCCATCGGCACCAAGGATGAGACCTCATCATACACGATTGATTGGGTCTTGATTCCAATTGAGGATGATACACCATTCACCTCTCCAATTCAACCCCTTGAAGGCGTGACCGTCACCGTTGTACCGACACATCATGGTGTCCCCTCCTGCGGTTATCACTTTGAGTCGAATGCCAAGGCGGGTCGTTTTGATCGAGAGCGAGCTGTAGAATTGGGACTGACCAAACACCAAATCGGTCAACTTGCAAGTGGAGAGGACTTGACCATCGATGGTGAGACCTTGACGGCAGAGAGTTTCCGGGGGGTGCCTCGTGCGGGATACAGTGTGATGGTGAGTGGAGATACCGCCCATGGGCCTCGTGGGTTTGATTCTCAACTTCTGCCGAGTTCACCCCGACTTCTGCTCCACGAATCGACTTTCACTGCGGAGAAGCAAGAGACGGCGACCCAATATTACCATTCGACCGCGGCAGACGCCGCTCGCCATGCGACCGCATGCAAGGCCAGCGTTCTTGCCTTGACCCACTATTCCAGTCGAATTGACACTCTTTCCATATTGGTCAGCGAGGCCCGAGAACACTTCTCAGGGCCCGTCACAGCAACCACAGATGGCGATTGGTTCGAAATTAACGCAAATGGGAATGTTTCCCATCACGTTCGAGTCGAGAACGGTTGGAATACGATGAATCTCTGATGAACCGTCATGGGCGACCTTCAAAGGTGAATGAATCCAGCGGTCGATATGCGACACGCCCGCGTGGTGCTCGTTCTCGTCACACTCCTACTGACGTCGTCACTACCATTGGTTGCTGCCAGTGAAGGTCGTTCCACAGTTTGTGACACCATCGACATGGGCTCGATGCCCGATCCCATTATGGTCGATGACCAGGAATGCAAGAAAATCGCATTGGGTATTTTGGCGCCGGGCACCATCGTTGAATTCGATGTGACCGGGGATGTCAATTTTGATTTCCTCGTTTTCCGAAACAATGCACTGGAAGTCTATGCAAACAATCAATCCTATCGTTCACCAACGTATTGGGCTGAGGAAACGGTGTTTGAGGACATGGTGGGTTCAGCACGCTGGCATTGGACGGTGCCCACCGATGAAGGCGCGAAGAATTGGTACGTTATTCTCGACAATTTGAATCACGAACAGGATGATGACCAAGGCGCACAGGGTGGCAGTTTGCTACAAATCAATCTCGACATTTCCTTCCCCGCTCAGAGCTATTGGACGATTCACGACGCGCTTGTCAATCTGGGCGTCAACAGTCACACCAAGTTGGTGGATGAGAATGCGTTGATACTGGATGAGGGTACTCAAATTTCAATCAGTGCGCTCCCATTGTCCGGAGACCCTGACCTCTTCATCCTCACTGAGAATCAACGACTCAGTTACCTCGATGGGAATCCACCAGAATTCCGCGTCACTGGCGCTGATCTTCTCCAAGTGACCACCGAGGGCAGTGTTGTCTGGACCGTGGATTCAACCCATGCGAATCAGCCACTGTACCTGTACGCCGACAACGAAGCTGGACCGACAGGTGGTGGCGATGGTCAAACCGCAGCGAGTTTCACAGTGATTATCACCCTGTCACCGTTATTGGATGCAACCATTACCAGTGATGGAGCAACGACTGTTGATGTCGGAGAATCTGTGACATTCTCTGCAAACAGCACGCCCAATCTCTCCAATCAAGTCGATACCAGTGCCTATGAGTGGGATTTGGACGACGATGGTAACTACGAATTGATGCAATCTTGGGCCCATGCCTCATGGTCTTCTGAAGGCACATTCGACGTCAATCTGCGCGCCAATGGTGTCGATGGTCGCACCCACATTTCCACCCTCAGCATCGATGTCGCTGACGCAACCACTCCGACTCCTATCATCAATGGTGGGAATAATTTGGTTCGTGGCGTGGATGAATCGTTCACAGTCACCAGTTCTTCTATCGACAATTTCGGTATTGACCGAGAGGAATGGTATGCCGATGGCTTGCTTGTCCAATCAGATTCTGGGACTGGGAATTCCTTCACCTACAGTTTCTCAGCCATGGGCAACCACTCCGTCAAACTCAAGGTCTATGACAACGCCAATTGGTCTTCTGAACTGGTCATTTCAGTCGTCATTCAGGATCGAACCGCACCTGTGCTAGATATGATCACAGGACCCAAGGATGTCATGGCTGGGGAAGAGAACACATGGCGCCTCAATGCCTCTGATCCAAACTCCCCTGGCTTGACATGGAGTTGGGACTTTGACCGCTCTGTTGATATCGATCAAGATGGAGATACCAAGAATGATGGAGAAGCCTCTGGCGACCTCGTCACTTGGACGTTCACCAAAGGTGGGGATTATTCGATTACTTGCACGGTGACCAATGAGCAGGGTCTCACATCCACCCGTGAATTGAATGTCTACGTCGAGTCACAGCCCGAATCGAAATCATCCACGATGACGATGGTGTATACTGGCGGTGCGATTCTATTGTCGCTGGCCGTCATCGCCGGCCTCGTCTTCCTCTTCCGTTCGATGCGAAATCGAAAATCTCACAACGAACTCCTCGAGATGGAAGCCGCACGTCGGGCTGAAGAGGAGGCTGCATCTGCCAAAGAACCCGATCACGAAGAGCAGTTACAGATGTTCCAGAATCGTAGCGGTGCATCGAGTGGATTCCAGAGAGGTGGTGGTGATGAGATGGCACAAATCGCAGGTGTTGGCGATGGATACGGTGCCCAACAAACTCCAGTTGTGACACAATCGAGCGGAATCGACGATACCGAACTGCTCTCAGCCTTTGAAGAACCTGCGCCAGAACCTGTTGCAGAACCTGAACCCAAGCCCGCAGAACAACCCACACCGGTTGCTCCATCGGAACGCGCAAGTGTACTCTCCAGCGGAATCGAACTTCCCGATGTACTCAGTCAGACAGGCCAGCAATCACCGCCGGTTGCTCCCATTCCAGAACCAGAGCCAGAACCCGTATCAGAGGCCCCGGCCCCAGTCGTCACCCAGACCACGGAAGTCGTCGGATCCTGTGGAGAATGTGGCCAGAGATATGCCGTGGACATGCCTCTAGACATCCAACAAGCGCAAATCGATTGCCCCAAGTGTGGAAATCGAAGTACCATACGCCGTTGAGGGCAGCATGGTGAACGCCATTCTCTCGCGCACAAGGGTCGGAGACCCTTTAGGCGGAGCAGGCGGCAGTGTATACCAACATGGAGGATAGTCCACGCCTCATTTTGGCAGCGCCGCGCTCTCGAGACCGCACCAGCCTCGCTTTGGTTCTCGTCCTCATCCTCCCCATGTTGAGTCCATTCATGGCTGTTGAGGCCGCTCAGGTTAGAGCTGAAGATTTCGGCATTGTTTCCGAACTCCACGACGTATTGGAAACCCGTGACTTAATGCTCGATAGTGACCAGATTGAATTGCAGGCTGAGAATTCCCTTTCACCAGTTCGCAATGGCGTTCGTTCCATTGGTTCGACCGATGCGATGTCACATATCGATACAGCATTGGATGGGTTATCCGTGGAATCATCCACGCCGATTGGCGTCCAACACCCAGACCCCATCGACATTCTGTTGGGTGAGGATGCCCCTCCTGGGTTGGTGGACACGATTTGGGGCACATTGGTCAACCTCACCGATTACATCATCTGGTCTGAATACCAGGCTCAGAACGATGGGCCCAATCATGAGAAATTCACAGTTGTTCCCTTTTCCTCATCACTGTTGAGTTTGTTCAGCCAAGATCCATTGATGCATGAAATTGACATCGATGGTGACGATGATCCAAATACCCTGACAGTCGAGAATCCTGACATTCGAGTCGGTTTGACGATTGGATTCGATGTGGCTCCTGGAGTGGGGTGGGGTGTCATCGGTTCTCCGGTCCCCACTCAATTGTGGTTGGATCCAACGATTGAATATCGAGTCGAAGTCATCAACCCCTCCGCTCAAATTTGGAGTGTGATGGAAACGTTGGAAGTCTCGCTGATGAAGCCTTGCGATTACGGCATCAATCCGACAGTTTCGGGGGAATCTTACGTCTGGGTGATTGAGTCACACTTCACCATCCCGCCGACTGACTGGGCGCTTCAAGTGGG
>JAKUOE010000087.1 GCA_022449845.1 Candidatus Thalassarchaeum sp. | reverse complement strand
CGACTTTCAGTGCTTGGATGCAATTGCCTAGCAATCAAGAATTGAATAGAACGGCAACAATTACTGTTGAAATGCGAAGTACGCTTGAACCCAGTATCATTTTCACAAATCGTACTGAATACGAAATACTCGCGGAATATTGGCCTCAAGAGAACATTGAAGGGGAAAGTGAATGGGGTGAATTTGTCTCTAGTTTGCAGTCATTCTGGAATGACTGGAATCAAATTCTACTCTCAGTTATTGTGACCATGGTGGGTGCTGTTGTTCTACACCGCGCAGTTGTATACCGTCAAAGAAAGGATGCGGAATGGGCAGAAATGATTTCATCAAGACATCAAGAACCCGAGAAGGTCGGAGATTGGATGGGGAAATTCAGTGAGAAGAACATCGAGATGCCAGAAGTGTCGTCTAGCCCTGAAATGGATGCCGCGGCGTTCAAATTGGCCTTCGAAATGAGAGCAGAATCGAAACAAGAACGGGCAAAGCCGTCCGATGATGTCATGGAGGCAGCCAACACTGTCTTCGAACATCATGACGAGAAAGCAGACTATGAGGCAATTGAGAATCTGACAGATGATTTACTGGATGTTGCCGAACCACACGAAGCCAACGAAGCTCTGACACCGACCGAATCGGCGCCGGGACGTACCATCCGTCATCCCCGCAAGGACGTGTCGAAATCAAAGCCTAGTGTGTCGGATGATGATCTCGACCTAGATTTGTGAGGTTTTACATGTGGAGAATCGGAATCGATGAAGCGGGCAGAGGTCCCGTAATTGGGCCACTCGTTGTGGGTGCACTACGGGTCCCAGAAGTCGACCTTCACTTACTCCATGATGCCGGAGTGACAGATTCAAAATTACTCTCTGAATCCAAACGGGAAGAATTAGACTCCTGGATTCGCGAGCAAACCGAACGACGAGATTGGACATTTGAACTCCACATTTCTCAACCAGCAGAAATCGACCGAGCAATGGCCATGACGAATCTCAACGATCACGAAGTGAGCCTGTTCGCCTCTCTAGCTCGAAAATTGCAGACGGAAGGCGGAGGAGTGCTCCAATTAGATGCATGTGATGTCGATGCCCGCAGATTTGGAAACAATGTCGCCAGTCGCCTGAATGGATGGCCGTGGGATGGATGGGTGATGGACAGTCAGCACGGGGCCGATTTACACTGTCTGGCGGTGGCCGGCGCTTCGATTCTGGCCAAGGTCGCCCGCGACAAAGCCATAGGTGAACTTTCAGCACAAATTGGGGTCGATTTGGGTTCAGGGTATCCATCTGATCCAACGACCATGGAGTCACTCCCTAGCCTGATTGAAGGTGAGGAGCCACACGATTGTCTACGATGGGGGTGGAAGACGGTTGAGGTGGCGTGGAAACAGATGCACGATGAATCTGCACCTCAGAGGCCGGCCGACCCCAATGCACCGCCCAACGCGCAGCGAACCCTATTCTGAGCCCTGCATGTTCAAAAACGGGCTGTGAACGTTTCGCCCTATGGGCGAACTTGAGCCAGACGTGGTCGCACTGCTGCGCAAGTACGCTTTACAGAATGCCCTCGAGTACGATGGAGAGGGTCAGGTTGGTTCCGTGATGGGACGAGTGATGGGTGAAAATCCCGATCTCAGAAGCCGGGCTGGTGAATTGACAGGGTTCATCGCCAAGCAGGTCGAGGAGGCCAATGCCTTAGCTGCAGAGATGGGATTGGAGCATATTCGCTCACTTCTAGAAAGTGAATCACCGGACGCCCTAGAAAAGAAGGTCAAGGAACGACGGGAGGGGTTAGCTACCCTACCCAATGCCGAGAATGGGAAAGTTGTGCTCAGGTTTGCTCCGAATCCGAATGGCCCGCTCTCTTTGGGTCATGCCAGAGGCGTCGTGATTAACGCGGAACTGGCACGAATGTATGAGGGTGAAGTCATCCTCCGTTTCGATGATACAGACACCGTGGTCAAGCGACCAGATCCCGAGGCCTATGCACTCATCGAAGAGGACTTTACATGGCTTGCCGGAAAGGCACCAGATCGGATTCTAAAAGCATCAGACAGAATGGATGTATACCTTGAGCATGCAATCAGAGCGCTGAATGAAAATCATGCATATGTTTGCGAATGCAGTGGGGACGATTTCAAACAATTCAGGATTGACAAAACTGAGTGTCCCTGTCGGAATCGCTCATCGGCAGAGAATGTCAGTTTGTGGGAGCAGATGAATGATGGTTCGATTCAGCCGGGAGGTGCAGTTGTTCGAATCAAGACCGAGATGACATTGCCCAACCCCGCGCTTCGGGACTGGCCTGCATTGCGAATCCAACATGGAGATCATCCGCTGGTCGGTGAGCGATACAAGGTCTGGCCGTTACTTGATTTCCTAAGTGCAGTAGTGATTATCTACAAGGAGTCACTCATATCGTCCGAGGAAAGGACCTGATGGACTCGACGCGAAAGCAAACTCTGCTTTACGAAAAGTTCGGCTGGACATACCCGGAAACGTTGTACTGGGGTCGGGTGAAGGTACACGAATTTGGTGGCTTTAGCACATCGCAGATGAAATCAGACATCGAGGCTGGACAATATACGGGTTGGGACGATCCACGATTGCCCACCATCAGGGCCCTGAGGCGCCGAGGTTATGATGCCGGGGCCATGCGGAAATTCTGGATTGACCTAGGTCTAACACAGAAGGATATCTCTGTCCCGATGTCGACACTGAACAGTCTCAACGCCAAGGCGGTCGATGCAGAGGCACCACGACTATCATTTGTGCGCGAACCACGTACCATTAAGCTGGACATCTCTGAAATCGAGATGGACAAAGTCACTCTGCCAATCCACCCTGAACATCCAGACAAGGGCGTTCGTGAATGGCCACTTGGGGATAATCCACTCAAGGTGAAGATTGCTTCAGAAGATTTTACCTCACGCGAAGCAAGGCGTTTGAAGGATTTTGCAGACATTGGAATACACCATAAAAAGACGGTGGGGGGATGGACTGGAGATATCAGTCGAACCGACCGCTATGGCAACACCCCGATTATTCATTGGCTACCCAGCAACATGGCACAACCAGCCGTATTGCTGCTTGAAGAAGATGGTGAGTTGGTGGCTGCTGAAGGTTTGTTGGAAGTCAACGATTACCCCGACGGGACTGTTGTGCAATTGGAACGAATGGGATTTGCGATTCTTGAGGGTACAGAGGAGGACGGGGCTCGACGCCTCGTGAGATTACATGGTTGAATTCGCGCGCACGCGCGTGCGTGGGTTTCAAGTCGAATCTCGTGGTCGGCATCCCATGCAGTCCCGCCGGTCTCGCCGTGCCTTCGGACTGCTCATTCTACTGATTGCAGCATTGATTCCGCTCAGCGTACCCCCGGCATCTGCAGAGGTTGTCTGCTGTGGTTCAAATGAATTTGAACTCTATCTGATTGGCGATCCCAACGGAGATGGGGACGACAAGCCGACGATGACACCATTCGAGAATGAACTGGTGGGTATCAACGAGAAAGGCGTCAGTCAATCCGTCCAAGGCACTGAAGAAATCGCCTCGTGGAGCATCGACTGGAAACAGAGTGCAACCATTCCTGAATCCACATGGAGATTCAATATCGCATACGAGGTTGAGAATGCGGCGGGTGTGTATGCCAACGCGACGGTGAAGGTGATGATTGGAGGAGAATTATTCACTGCAGAAAGCGGCACACCAGGTCCATTCATGACAGGCGATGATTTGGTCGGAATTGACATCGAAATTCCGCAAATCGCACTCAATTTGAACGATGAAATCAAGGTTACCTTTGAGATACGCAGTATCCTGTTCACCCAACCTGGAGATGAATCCGCGATTCGATTCAAATGGGGTGAAGATACCGACAGCGCCCTTCGGGCCACATTGCCTCTGGTGACCATCGAAATGCCAAACGCACTCGTCGTTGGAGATGAGGTCTTCCTGCCAGTGATTCTGAGGTCCGGCTTTGGCGAGAGAATGTGGTCATCCCTCGAGGAATTTGAATTCAAGGTCGGCGGGGTTGTAATCACAGATGTCCGTTCTCCTAGCATCGTCACAGATGGTGTCGAAGTGCCATTCGTTTGGAATCCCGGTTCCAATCCAACAGATGGGAATTATCAGGTCAATCTGTCGATCTGGTTGAATGCTGGAGATATCCCACTGACGACCGGGCGAAGCCATGCAATCACATTCGAGGAAGGTGGAGGAACGGAAAGTTACCATTTCGGAGAGCCGGCAAGGGCGCTTGGTAGTCATCTCGATGTCGATATCGATGTGAAGTACGATGGTTCCTACGTCACTCGAACGGTGGAATTGGAAATCGAGGGTTCGATGGCGTCATGGTTGCGTTGGGGCATGGACAACATCGGGAACGGGTCGCTGCCCGGAGACCATCTGTTCAGACAGAACTTTGGTTCAACTGTCGCTTCCGACCTGAGAGAGAACGGTAAGGTCGATGAAGTTGAGAGGGAGGCATTGTTGAATCATATCGACAGTAGTACATCAAATCTGAAGATATTCCTAGGGAATGCGGGCTTGGCCCTGAATCCAGATGGGCTATTTGAAGCGGATTTGTTCGATTTGAATCCTGAGGTCTCAATCGACCTCATGGGAGTTTCAGGAATTGATGATGCACCCATGCGCATTCGAATAGATGTCGTGCTCGACCTCACGGGAGAGGAACGGATTCTGCTAATCTCCGATTTTATCCGGCCACAGTTGGGCAACGGGATTTGGACGATGAACGGGGACCCCGCACTCAATCTACACGTGCGACTAACGACTGGAGGGTTCTCAGGCCTGTACAGTGTCATCAAGGAGGATTTGCCGGATGACGTGGAGGTGGATCACTATCGATTCGGAGTCACTGAAGTTGTCACACTGCATGCGGTTGGGCTCTCAGATGACGATAAATTTGAGGTAGAATATGCCGTTGCGGGATCAGCGTTGTTCTCCCCCTTCGTCACACTCTTGGGGACCATCCTGATTCTGGTCTCGGGGATTGTAATCGGCCTTCGACTCACACAATATCGTTCTAGATGGATTGTTGGAATCTCATCCATCGCCTTCTCAGGCATGATGACCTATGTGTATGCCTTATCGGCACTACCACCGACATTCGTCATGGGAATCGCGGCCGCTTGTGCCGTCCTGATGATACCATTGGCAGTAATCTCACCACGGCATGAGGCGGATTGGACACTCAGCGAGGATTCGCTCTCAGATGATTACGAGAAAGCCCTTGCGAGAGAAATACCAACGGTGGATTGTCCCGCGTGTGATACATCGAATCCTGTTGAGACAACGAAACGACCCGTCCGAATCCCATGTGGAGGATGTGGGCGGAATCTCCGAATCGAAGGTTAGGAAATCTTCCCAGTTCGTAGAAGGCAATCAATTGTGTCACTCGCTTGAGCGCGACGGCCAGATGGATTGTTTCGCCATGATTGCGAAAAGCCAGACAATTGACTGGCCATGTCACGTTCCCAACCGGAAGCCATGATGCGATGCCAACCAAGTTCCTCAAGTCGAGCTGTGGAGGGGACGGCGGAAGCAAGCAGGGGTTTCAGCAGATGTGATAGAGACTGAGCACGGCCTTCGAGATCCAATTGACCCCAACGATCACGAACAGCGCCCAGAGCCACTGAGTCAATTCCCGGCAGGCTTTCGGGGTCAATATCTGGAACTTCGGGCATGGGTACAACACGAACATGCCCCTCCTTGGATAGATAATCTCGAAGAACGGTGTAAACTGGGTCATAGGTATGTTCGAGTCCCTCGGATAGCCAATTTCCTGCAAGAATCCAAGGCATGAGGAGTCGGGACAAAGGACCGGATGGCGAAATTGAATGTCCTAAGGCTGCCGCAAGTGCGACGGTAGAAATTTGCCCTCTAAGCGGATCACCGCCACTAGCGACCATCGCTTCGACTTCGAGTGGGGCGAGATGAACACACAGCGGTTCGGATTCGATAGAGGGGAGTTGAGAGACCGGGGCG
>JAKUOE010000086.1 GCA_022449845.1 Candidatus Thalassarchaeum sp. | reverse complement strand
GGCGTTGACGCCAATCAGCATGCATACCACATGCAATCGTATCAGAACTCCAATTCATTGGATCACCTATGTATCGTGGTCGATTCTTGAGACCGTTGAAGCAATTTACGTAATTCGTCAACGAAGAATACACTCGAAGCAGTCGCAAATACAATCATCCAATCAATTGGTTCTAGTGGAACAACAGACAGCAGTTCACCCATTTGGATATTGATTAATGGAATCGTCATCATCGAACCCTGAACCATGAATAGTAGTAATGATGCACTGATAGCGAATGAAATTGTAATGGCTTTATTGTTGAATATCCCTAGTTTGAAAATACTTTGATCTGTACTACGACAATTGATGACGTTGAATAATTGGAATAATACAAAGACGGAGAATGCCATTGTTTGTGCTTTCACAAATCTATTTTCGGCATCCGCACGCCATTCTTCTTCGATACAGTATCCATTCACATCTAGGTAATCTTCCTCGATGGTTCCATCGAACTCCGTACAGGGTTCATCGCTCGTGATGATTCCGCCACCTGAAAACCAGAAGACGACAGCGGTACCAAGGAACATGACCATACCCAACATGAAAATTAGGCTTCGATCGGAACTATTCGGAAGCGATTCATCTAGAGCACGGGGTGGTTCATTCATCACATCTGAATGCCGCCGTTCGACACCTAGTGCAACTGCAGGGGGCCCATCCATCAAGATATTGATGACAAGTAATTGTGTAACTGTGAGAGGCAAATCCCAACCGAAGAGGAATGTCGCAATCGCCAATAATAGTACAGCAGCCACATTGGTAGATATCTGATATCTTACGAAATTTCGTATGTTCAGGTACAATTTACGACCTTCCTCAACTGCAGAAACGATGTTGGCGAAATTATCATCCTGTAATACCATGTCAGATGCATCGCGGGCTACATCTGTTCCAGAATTGCCCATGGCGACACCAATATTCGCTTGTGATAGCGCTGGAGCGTCATTATCTCCGTCACCCGTCATTGCTACAACGTGACCTTGAGACTGCAAGCGTTCGACGATTCGTAATTTCTGATCTGGTGTAACACGACTAAACACCGTAACTGTGTTGAGGCGGTCATCTAATTCGTCATCAGAACATTCTCTCAATTCCTTACCACTCATGTGATCGCTATCGTCTAACACAATGCCGATTTCTTTACCGACAGCCATTGCTGTCATTCGTTGGTCTCCAGTAATCATTGTCACACGAATTCCAGCTGCATGACATTTCGAAATCGAATCCATAACTTCTGGACGGGGCGGATCCATGATTCCGACCAATCCCAGGAATATCATTTCGGATTCGACTGATTCGACTGAATCGATGTCGACATCATCAATCATTCTACGCGCGCATAAAGCGAGTACGCGATATGAACGTGAAGCATATTCTAGATTAATCTCGGAAATTCTATCTTTGTGACGTCCTTTCAGTTCAACGATTTCACCATCTTCATAGATGTGAGTAGCGACGCCCATAAATGGACCGAGTGCACCCTTGGAGAACGCCCATTTCTGTCCATTAAATTCATGGATTGTTGTCATTCGTTTTCGAGTCCGATCGAATGTGAATTCCCTAAATCTTGGATGTCGACGGCGATATGAGTTGACGGATTCCTTCAACTTCCAACCAAAAACAGCACATGCGGAATCAGTGGGATCACCAACAGATTCCCATTCGCCATCGATTTCATTCAGGTTTGAATTTTGACAAAGTAAACACGTCGCAATGGCTTGTCGGAATGCAATATCTGTGTGCAATTCAGCCAACTCAGATTCCGGGATGGGTTTACCGCCCCTGTGCAATCTGCCCACCGTTGGATCGAAACCTTCTCCGGAAACGCCATAACTTTCACCATTCACAAGAAACGCTCGAACAGTCATCTCATTGCGAGTGAGTGTCCCGGTTTTGTCAGAACAGATGATAGTCGTAGAACCTAAGGTTTCGACGGCCTTCATACGACGTACAATCGCCTTCTGTCGCGCCATATTGCGCATCCCCATAGCCAGTGTGATGACCAAAATAATGGGGAGGCCCTCGGGAACAATCGCGACGAAAATCGCGACAGCGACGAGGAATTGGTCAGCCACAACCTCGTACATCGTTTCTTCACTATGTCCCAACCATGCCTTCACAACATGAAGAAGTAATAGCAAGGTTGCAGTTGTTAATGCGACACCGCCAAGGTATCTACCCAACTGTTCCAGTTTCATTTCCAATGGTGTCTTTGGTGTTGTCACATCACTGATACCAGATGCAATTCCACCGAGAATCGTGTTCATCCCTACTCGAGTCACCACAGCCTTGGCTCTCCCACTGGATGTGACTGTTCCCATGAATGCCATGTTGGATTGTTCCTGGAGAATGGCCGCACTATCGACTGGATCGATTTGTTTGTGTATGACATTCGATTCACCGGTAAGACTGGATTCGTTCACCATTAACTGATAGATTTCGATGATTCGAACATCAGCGGGTACGTTCAGCCCATCTTCAAGCCAGATAATGTCGCCAGGCACCAGTTCTTCAGTACTGACTTTGTGTTCTGTACCATCACGCAAGGCGACACAATTACTGACAAGCAATTTCTTCAGTGATTCCATCGCTTTTTCTGCTCGTGCTTCCTGAATGTACCCAAAAAATGCATTCAATGTCAGTGCGATGACGATGAAGATTGGTGTGCCTATGTCGTCTGGTTCGAAGATTGTGGCGATCACAGCTGCAAGGAACAATAGGTAGACCATGGGGTCTTTGAATTGTTCAAGAAACCGAATCCATGACGGGATTGGTGGTTTTTCGTCGAGTTTATTCTCGCCGTATAATTCGCGCCGAGTGAGGACTTCATCATTTGACAATCCAGCATGGTGAGAATCTAAATTTTGTAGTACATCCTCGACTGACATCGCATGCCAGTCACCTTGTGGGTGTTCGGACTGTAGAGCATCCGCTGTCATATCAACAACAAGTCCTGACCCATCCTTGCTTATGATACTCATGTTCTAGGTCCCTGTAGGGACCAGAACATTTTCTGTAGGTATCACCGGATATTTGACAGTCCGAATCGGAGTCGTAGAGCCATGACGGCTGCGCATACACCCTATGTAGGCGCAGAAGAGAATATCGCGGAACTCACCGTGCGAGCAATCGTACTCGGATTAATTTTGGGTGCATTGATGACAGCAGCCAACACCTACTTGGGATTGTATATGGGGATGACAGTCTCAGACTCAATTCCTGCAGCAGTCATGTCCATGCTACTCCTTAGATTATTGAAATTCAAAGATGTCACCATATTGGAAAATAATGCAGTCCAAACAATGACCTCAGCCGGTGAATCTCTTGCTGCGGGCATCATATTCACAATGCCCGCATTACTAGTCATGGGATTCGCCTCAGATATGAACTTCGTCACCGTATTCTGTGTCGCGATTCTGGGTGGAGTACTCGGAACGATCTTCACGATTGCATTGAGACGTGTATTCATTGTTGAAGAGGCACTCCTATACCCTGAAGGAATTGCCTGTGAAGAAGTCCTTGTCGCCGGTGAAAAAGGCGGTTCGTCACTCATTGTCATTCTGTATGCACTTGGTTTAGGGGCTATTTACGGATGGTTCGTCAAAGGTTTTGAAATTTCACAGGGTAAAGTCATGGCTGGAATCGATCTAGTAGGCGCTCGAATTTACGGGGCCTCAGACCTTTCTTTGGCCCTACTTTCAGTAGGATATATTGTTGGACTCAGAATCGCATCATACATCTTCACTGGAGCCTTGCTTGGTGTCCTATTGATTACACCAGTTTATGGGTTGGTCCATGGATGGCCTAGTGGTGGAATGGATGTTGCCCATAGTGCCCATGCGCTATGGAGTACACACGTCAAATTTGTTGGTGTTGGTTGCATGGTCGTCGGCGGATTGTGGACACTCTGGTCTATGCGTACGCCCATTATGACAGGTGTACGTCGAGTATTTGGTGCAGACCTCACTGACGACATGGATGGTGTACTCAGAACCGAACAAGACCTTCCAATGAACAAGATGATGCCTGTGTTGATTGGCATCGTCATTCTTACCTTCTTATTCTATACATGGAGATTGAATCTGAAAGGAGCATCATTAGTCGAATCACTCATTCTTGGAGCGTTGGGGTCATTATTCCTAGCTGTGACTGCGTTCTTCTTCTCAGCCGTTGCAGGTTACATCGCTGGTGTTGTCGGCTCCAGTAATTCGCCTGTGTCCGGTATGACCATTGCAACACTCATGGGTACAGCCTTGTTGGTCTGGGTTGTTGGAGATGTAATTCTGGGTATGGAACAGAATGAACTGATGTATGCGACCCTCATCATCGCCAGCGTGGTTGCCGTTAATGCTGCCATCGCCGGAGATGTGATGCAGGATCTGAAGACTGGGCACCTCGTCGGCGCAACTCCCTGGAAACAACAGATTGCAGAAGTTGTTGGTGTCATCACTGGTGCGGTCATGGCTCCATTGACTCTAGTGGTCCTCAACGATGCATATCGTATCACCAAATCATATTGTATGGATAATCCAGTCAGATTCTATGCGGACGGGAGTCCGAACTGTAGTGCTGCATTGGATGCACCGCAAGCCGAAATCATTGGTACGCTCATCGAGGGGATCTTTGGTGGAACAGTGAATTATCCGATGTTAGGTCTCGGTGTGTTGATTGCAATCATCATCATCTGGAAAGGTCTACCTGTCATGTCGGTCGCAATTGGAATGTATCTCCCATTCTACTTGTCTGCGACGATCTTCATTGGCGGGGTTCTGAATCATTTCGTATTGAGAACTGTACACTTACGAATAGATGGGACACTTTCAGGTGAACCAACAGAACAAGCCATTGATGCCGGGACGGATGTCTCAAAGCGAGGATTGTTGCTTTCTGCCGGTATGATTGCTGGTGAAGCATTGATGGGTGTGGTCGTTGCGATGTTCATTGTTCTCGCCAATCTAATCAACCCCATTCGAGCCCCTGGAGATTGGTTCTGTTCTGAATCACACATTGACCCAGGCACTGGTCACTCGATTTGTGATGAACGTGTGATTGGTACTCTACCAACATGGCTTTCATTACTGTTTTTCATTTGGTTTTTCATGGTGTTTACATATCTCGCGACTCGAGGTATGCCCCAATCTAAGAATGGTCGCGGTAACATCATCATCGATTGGATAGCGATATCATTCGACGGTGTTCGTCGATTCATCAATTCGCTGAAACCGCCTTCAATGCGTAGATGAGTTCCGCATACCGCCGCGGCAACGCTCAAAGACCCCCCGATTGATGAGTTGTTTCAGGGATAACATGACTAAACGTGGAATGGGAATGGACATTTCCGAACTTGAGTCAATGGCGAAGCGCTGTCGACGCAATATCGTTCGCATGGTACACGGTGTCGGAGCAGGACATCCTGGCGGTAGTCTAAGTGCAATCGATATGCTAACAGCGCTCTATGGCCATCGATTACGAGTTGATGTTGATAATCCAACATGGGACGATCGGGATCGGTTTATCATGAGTAAAGGACATGCGAGTCCAGGCTTATATTCGATACTCCACGAACGTGGATTCCTTGCTGAATCTGATATGTGGACCTTCAGGAAATTGGGTGGTCCATGTCAGGGTCATGTCGACATGAAATGGTGTCCTGGCGTAGATTTCAGTGCAGGTAGTTTGGGCATGGGATTGTCATTTGGACTTGGATGTGCTATAGCGGCCAATCTTGATGGTAGTTCACGAACATCATGGGTGATGCTTGGAGATGGAGAATTGCAAGAAGGTCAGGTATGGGAGGGTGTGATGGCTGCCGTTCACCATGAAATTGGTAACCTGAAGGTTATTGTTGACAGGAATGGAATACAAAATGATGATTTCTGTGAATCTCAAATGAGAATGTTCGATGTTTCAGAAAAATTCGCCTCTTTTGGATGGGCTGGCATGGAAATTGATGGTCATGATATGGAGCAAGTTGTTGAGGCCTTGGATTGGGCCGATCAGGTGACT
>JAKUOE010000085.1 GCA_022449845.1 Candidatus Thalassarchaeum sp. | reverse complement strand
AGATGATGCAGCCTTCCGCATCCAAATCAGTGGTCGAGCGCCACTCGTTGAGGGACAAGATTAGATGGATGCTTTCCTCACGGATCTGGGGCTGCTTGGTGACCGTGTGCGGCGTCCTGCGGATGGAAGTGCACCTCTGGGTCGCCTCATGTTCGAACACCTCTTGGAGGCACATGCCCCATTGTCCCTAGACGAAGCCCTAGAGAAATGGGGGACGACCCGCCCGCGATTGACTCGGACCTTGGATCGATTCAGGGCTGCTGGACTTGCAGAGAGGGTGCCACGTCTAGATCGGTTGCCAGTGACTCTGTGGTCAGCACTCCATGCACAACATGCTCGACGAGGAGGAGATTGGCTGATGAAGAAAGGTGGACTGTCAAGAATCGATGAGAAGGTCGCCAAGAAGGTGGTCAAGGCTCTCAATGCCGACTCATTCAATGTGGAGAAGTGTGAGAAGGTTTTCTCAGAAATTGCCGCCAATGAACAGATGATTCTACTCAATATGCTCGGTGGGAAGTTGCCCATCGGATGGCGACTGTGCGGTGCCAAGGCGAGTCAGGTTTGCGAACGTGTATTGTCGAAGGCAGATCGCACATTTAGGCGCATCAAACGGGTATCTGAAACACTAGAAAAAGTCATTGAATGATGTCTTAATAATTAACATCAACGTTTGAATACGTGGTGTTTGAGGCCTTCCGCCATGGCGATTGCCTCGGGTACAGCCAGCGTGTTATGGCGATGGTTGGAATAGGCATCGAAGGCCAAATTTAGCGGTTCCCCAATCAAACGGAAATCCTTGATGGCATGAAGGTGCGGGCGGAGTTCACGTCCACCTGGAAGGCCCTTGGTGAAAGAGATTGCATGCTGCTTCATGTTCCGGGCTGCGTAGGGACCGCCGATCTCGTCAACCAGTTCGACATAGCGATTCCATGCCCAGTGCTTCTGTCCAGCCTCATTCAAGTCACCCCAAGGAGCATCGAAATCCTCCCAACCCAATTCAGTCTTAATACGACCAAATATGCATGGATCACCGATGGCCCCACGACCAATCATCAGACCGGATGCACCCGTCACTTCTAGGCATCGTGTCGCACTTCGGGCATCGACAATGTCCCCGTTGGCGATGACTGGAATATCGTAGGGTTGCGTAATCTCGACAACCTGGCGAATCATGTCCCAATCAGCAACACCGCGATATTTTTGAGCAAGCGTGCGTCCATGGACACAAATCCGGAGTACTCCAAGTTGGGCGCATCGCTCTGCAATCTCAAGGACTGTGATTGCATTCTGACCCGTCCCCAGTCGCATCTTCACTGAGACAGGGACGTCACTGGCCTCGATACAGCGTTCAACCATGGAGACAAGATTGTCCGGTTCACCCATCATGGCCGCGCCAGCACAGGTCTTGGTGACCTTGGGTGCGGGACAACCAAAATTGAGATCGATGACATCGGCATTCTTTGAGAGTAATCGAGCGGTCTCGACCATTTCATCCTCGATGCCCCCGAAAATCTGTGGAATGAAAGGATCCTCTCGTGCATGAGTTTCAACCTTGGCCCAAGATTTCGCATCTTGACGGCTGAGTCCGCTCGCTGCAGTGAATTCTGTTGAAGTGTAATCTGCGCCCGCTTCTCGAGCCAACAATCGATAGGCGACATCGGTGACCCCAGCCATCGGAGCGAGGAATAATGGAACCTGTTCAGGCATGATTCCACCACACTGAGTAACTCAGAAAGTGGATTCCCATTCGGTGACTTCCTGCATGGTTTCCCATGTGTCGTCATCCATCGTTCCACGAGCCTTGAGGACTTCGCGGGCGAGCAGCCAATAAATCAAGGAAAGGCTCTGACGACCCTTGTTATTGGCAGGCAGACAGAGATCGACATTTCGAAGATTGTTATTTGCATCACAGATTGCGACGACCGGCATTCCGCTGCTGACCGCTTCAGAGAGTGATTGCTGATCCGCTTGAGGATCTGTCACGACGATGAGTTCGGGTTCGATGTAGGTTCGAAGGCGGGGGTTTGTCAGTGTACCTGGAATGAATCGACCCACAATGTGCTTGGCTCCGATGGATTGAGCAAACATTCGTGCCGGGCGCTGACCATACTGTCGTGCGCTGACGACAAGAATTCGACTGGGGTCATATCGATTGAGGAACTGAGAGACAATGCGCATTCGAGAATCAGTATGTTCTAGATTGATGAGATGCAGACCAGAGCCATCACCGGGCTCATCGCTGAGGAAGGGTTTCATGTCCGCGCTCTTCTGTAGTGCACCAATGTGGACCTTGTGAACCTCGTAGGTTTCATGAGGAACCAGCATTGAATCGGTCATGATGTAGCCTCGTGCGGCCTCGCCACCCACCCCCTCTTCATAACCGCTTCGCTCGCGCACGCGAGATTTTTCTACGCAGTGTCCCGAATAGAACACCTTGGGTAAACTCATGGGGGATGGCGAGGCGAACCGGAAGAATGCTTAACATTCGATGGATTCTCTATCAATCATGGGCGGGGAAAAATCAGTCGAAATCGCCCCCGACCTTAGTGGGCCAATCGCTGAAGGAAGCCAGCGTGAAGATGGATATTGGGTCAATTTGCAAGGTATTGCACTCCCAGTCTCTGCATCCGATCTTGAACGGCACACATACTGTCCATTGTCCTGGCAATTGTCCAAGGCAGGTGTCAGTGGTGAAGGAGATGCGCTGAAAAAAGGGATGCGGGCACACGACCAAATCCATGAGAAAATGCAGGATTTCAAGCGCTCTGAGGAACGAGTATCTCGGGAACTGGTAATCTGGTCATGGTGGTTTACCGTTCTGTGTGCACTTTCAGCTGATTCTGCAGCCTTTTTCTTCGTCAATGAAGGGGCGATTTCCGAGGCTTTCATTCAGGATATGGGGCGTTACCTGGTTATGTTGGCGGCCGTCTGGTTGGTGTTGGCAATCATGCTCATCTCCTTGCCTTGGAGACGATGGTTGGGGTGGCCATTTGGATTGGCACAACCACCCGTGATTGCCGGTACTGGATTGCAAGAGAATGATGATTTCTCATCGCCCTTTGAAAACGAAAACTCTGATGAAAACGGGAGTGATCTGGGCAAGGGAGGCGTGACGGAAGCTCGATTGCTGTTGGCCTCAATCGCTGTTGCTTTGCATGGTCTGGCTATTTACTGGGCTCAAAATAGGAGTATTCTGACCTTCGCACTAATCGTTGTCACATTGGCATGGCTTCTCTTCTCTGCTTGGCAATTGCACAGAGTGCTTGTTGCCGGACGAGAAGAAGATGGGGCTAGGAAGGATGCAGGATTGGCCCGAAATGACATCTTGGCCTACAGCGATGATGCAGGTGAGAGCGCTGCATTACTCGTCGATGAGGAGATTGGCGTACGTGGACGTCCCGATCAGATTGTCAGAATCGACAATCAGTTCATCCCCGTGGAACAGAAGACCGGGAAAGTCCCCTCAGAACCACATGACAGTCATCGGATGCAATTGCTGGCCTATCTCCATCTGGTGAGTATGACCACTGGAACAATGCCTGATTATGGAATCCTGCGCTATGGCGGAGAGGCGCTTTACACAATCGCATGGAATGACCAGGCGAAGGCGGATTTGCGGGGCTCGATTCAGGAGATTCAACGACTCATGGTTCAAGGCGGGGCGCAGCGAAATCACCAGAGGGTCGGGAAATGTCGCAACTGTTCCCGTCGTCACAAGTGCCCGCAAAGTTTGGTTTAATCAATCAAAGTCCACTGTTGGGGTGCATTCCTCTGGGTTTTCAGGGAAGGCGAGACATGGACGAATGACGGTGACTCGAAGTAGCCAAGAATCTTGGAAATCAATGACGCCGACACCTGTGTTTGTGCCAGTACCTCGCCCTTCGACTGTCAGACGCCACATCCCATTTTCACATGGGTTCAAGTTACAATCGACCTCCGTTCTTGTCTGGGGATAGGAACCATTGTCAGCCATCACCTCGAAGATCGGGTTGGCATCGTCACAATTGGCCCCACTGGCATCACAAGACAAGAGTTCAGCGTGGACGTAGCGGGGATCAGAGTCACCAGTGTAATAATTGACAGATGTCTGGAAATTGATGATAATCTCCTGGACAGTGTGATCGATGGGGACTTGCTCGGTAATGGTCTTCTGCACCTGTGTTGGGAGAACCTCAGTGCCGTCTATGACGAAAGTGTGAGAGAGATCGTACGGTGTACTCATCTCGCGCACTTCTGGTTCGCCTCTGACACCCTCCATCATCTCACGACCGAGGACCAGAGAGATGCAGCCAGGCATCGCCATGGACACGAAAAGCAGCGCAATGATGGTGCTCATCGTTCGTCTGCGAAGGTTCGACATGAGGGTGCCCTCAAACCATTCGGTATAGGGGATGACATTTCTGTTTGACGGCCCCAGGGAACCTTACTCTTCCTTCTTGCGACGGCGGAGGCTTCGGCGCTTGGAAGTGGTTTCATCCTCTTCTGAGGCAGATTTGGGTTCAGTTTCAGGTTCTGGTTCATCGGGTAGTGTGAAATCACTACTGGCGGAGCGAACCTCGTTCCCAACAACAGTATTGTCAATCATAGCATCGACATTGACCTGTTCACCGGGCATGACACCGTCTTCACCAGTCAATTCAAAGATCTGTTTTCGATAACTTGCATCAGATGCGGTCAATTCGACTTCTTCGTCAGACAAATGACGACGTGACCCCACATCGCCTAGGAATGAATCAAGGTCGTGCCGAGGCATTTCATCCATGGCTTCAGCCAACTCTGTGGATTCCACGGAATCATCAGCCTCATCCACAACGGTGGATGCTGCCGCTTCGGCGGCCAATCGCTCTTCTTCCTGAGTATCGAAATAATCCTCAGCTTCGCTGATGTTCTCATCCCATTCACCTTCCCATTGTTCCTCATCGAATCCAAGGGTCCCTGCTTGCTTGTCGAAGCCTTCGTAACCGCGTACAATCTCATCTTCATCCTCTTCTTCGATTTCAGGTTCGACTTCAACGTCTGAGGGGAGTGGTTGCAATTTACGTTCACGCCGCGCGTAGTGAGAGGTCAAATCCTGTTCTGAACCACAGTATGGGCAATGTTCCAGCATGGAAGGAATCGTGGAATTGCATTCCATGCAATCATGGAATTTCGCGCGGGCGACGCGGAGATCAAAATCACAATGCGGACAAATGTCCTCAACGCCCTCAATCTCTCCATCGCAGGCCGGGCAGAGGTCGTACGTCTCACGATCAGCATCAGCCAACCCCCGTCGAGTGAGGACAATCGCGCCAATTAAGCCAGCCAGAGCGAGGAAACCTCCGGCTGCAAACAGAAGAATGGATTGTGAATCATCACCATCGCCGGGGTCCACCCCACCTTCCCGCACTACATCCCATGCCTTTGCATGAGGGGTGACGCTGGTTCCTTGGGGTGTGATTGAGAGTTCAATCTCACCGGGCTGTACCATTTCAACAGAACAGCGAATGGTCTGTTGCTCACCCGTTTCAAAGACCAGTGAATCTGTTGTATCTAGAATCGTGCCTGTGGAGCGGTCTACACAATCGAAGGTTTCCTCGCCAGCGCCAACATCTGCGATGACATCGATGGAATAGACATACAGGTAACCAGCATACAGAGGCGGTGCGGCAGGTTGCCAGCCCTCTGTTCCAAGAAGGAAGCGCAATTGGAGGTCGGAGATTAGACTGACTGAACTTGTGGCCACATTGTCGGTCTCCAGACGATCATGCGAACCGGGAGTTTTGACCAAACTCGACTCAAAGGGAATATCGCGCGTAATCCCTTCAGCAATCACAGAGAAAGTTGCACTGATTTGACCCTGATTCCCCGTGTTCGATGGTGGGATGGATAGAGATCTTGTTTCAACGAATTCACCATCAAAGGTGGCCGTTAAGTCACCTGTCGCAGTCACCATCCCGACATTTTGCAATGTCACTGTGAAGGTCACCATGTTCCCTGGTGTGGTCGTCGGAGTCTGTGGAGATGCACCAGTCACAACCACATTTGGTTCCTGATAGATGGTCAGCACAGCGGATTCTAGGTTGTTGAACGGGT
>JAKUOE010000084.1 GCA_022449845.1 Candidatus Thalassarchaeum sp. | reverse complement strand
CGGGTCTTGACCCGGTCCGCACACTCTCAAAGAAGACCAACCGTGATTTGGGAACCCGTGAAGGTGCTCCAATTGGATGCAAGGTTACACTACGTGAGACTGAACACATTGACAAGTTCCTCAAGGATGCCTTTTGGTGCCGTGAGAACACATTGCCTGCTTACAACTGGGATGTTTCAGGCAACCTTTCGTTTGGTATTCGAGATTACACAGATTTCCCCGAGATGAAGTATGATCCAGAGATTGGAATCTTCGGCATGGACGTCAACGTCGTGCTTGAGCGACCAGGACACCGGGTCAGTCGTCGACGTCGCCGCAAGGCCAGAGTCGGCACATCACATCACGTATCGCGTGAGGAAAGTCTGGAGTGGTTCCAAGGCCGATTTGGTCTGACTGTAGTGGAGGAATGAAGTATGGCAAGAGATCACGGAGAGAAGATTGGTCGAACGGTCGGCTGTCGACGCTGTGGCCGCAAGCGCGGCATGATTCGTCGCCATGGCCTTCGTCTATGCCGCCAGTGTTTCAGGGATGTAGCCCCCCGAATTGGCTTCAAGAAATTCAGTTGAGGTGATATGAGATGCAATTTGATCCCCTGAGTGACGCATTCGTGCGAATTTTCAACGCTGAGCAATCTGGACATTACGAAGTCACACTCGCTCCAGCAAGCAAACTCCTAGACAACATGCTGAAAATTATGCAGATGTCAGGTTATGTCGGTGAATACGAACGCCAGACCAACGGTCGTGGCGACGCATTCCGAGTCGAACTTGTTGGTTCGATCAACCGTTGTGGTGTCATCAAACCCCGACACAGCGTCAAGCGCGCTGAGTTTGACAAGTGGGAATCGCGATACCTCCCTGCTCGAGATTTCGGTCTGCTGATTATGACCACGAATGAAGGCGTAATGCACCACTATGACGCCAAGGACAAGAAGATTGGTGGCCGATTATTGGCTTACGTGTATTGAGGTGATAGAATGGTGAAATTGGATCATATCAAGCACGTCATCGAACTCTCTGAGGGCGTTGGCGGTTCCATCGAGGATGGAAATGTTACGATTTCAAAGGATGGAACGTCAATCTCACGCGAATTCCTACACCCTCGTGTCTCAGTCTCGATGAACGATGGAAATCTAGAGGTCTTCTGTGACTTGCCTCGACGAAAGGAGAAGGCGCTCGCTGGAACCTGGGCCGCTCATCTTCGAAACATGAACAAGGGCGTCTCTGAAGGCTTTGAATATCGATTGAAGGCCGTCTACTCTCACTTCCCAATGACCCTCAAGGTCGAGGGATCCATTATGACAATCAACAATCTCTTCGGAGAGCGCGTTCCGCGAAAGGCAGAGTTGCCTTGGACGCCTGCCGAGGTCACGGTCAAGGTCGAGAACAAGACCGATGTCGTCGTCACCGGCGCTGACAAAGAGAAGGTCGGACAGACCAGTGCGAACATCGAGCGCGCGTGCCGCATTCGCGGCCGCGATCGTCGTGTGTTCCAAGATGGCGTTTACATCGTCCAGAAGGCATGAAGGAGGAATCAGAATGAGTGAACTAAGTGACTTGACCGTTGCCGAACTCAAGGAACTCCTGAGAGAGGCCGGTCTTCCAGTCTCTGGAAAGAAGGCTGACCTCATCGCCCGCCTTGAGGAGGCTGATGAGCACGATGAAGACATCGAAGAAGAGGTTGAAGCGGAAGAGGACGATTTCGACGATTACGACGACGATGAGGACTGGGATGACGATGAGGAATATTTCCACGTTGCCCGACAGAAGCCCGTTCTTGACGAGGCAACCAAGGCCGCCCTTGATGCTCGGAAGGCACAGAAGAAATCTCAACCCAAATTCCGTCGACAGGAATGGTTCCGATACCGCCGTCTAAAGCGAACAGGTTGGCGCAAACCGAAGGGTATGCAGTCCAGTCAGCGTTTGAACCGCAAATATCGCAGCCCCATGGCTCGCGTTGGTTACGGGAAGATCGGCTCAGTCCGAAATCTCCACCCATCAGGATTCCAAGAGGTGCTCGTGCACCGACCTGAGGATTTGGATGGTATCGATCCGGCCGTTCAGGCCGCTCGAGTGGGCAGGACTGTTGGTGGCCGAAAGCGTGCACTCATCCATGAACGTGCACATGAATTGGGCATTCGCGTACTCAATCGAAGGAGGGGAGTCTGATGCAGATTACGAATCAGAAGAAGATGGCCGCACAGATATTGAAGTGCGGAGTCAACCGCATTTGGGTTGATCCTCGTTACATCGACCAAGTGAGTAGCGCAGTGCAGAAGTCCGATGTTCGCGAATTGATTGAAGAGGGCCTCATCAAGGCTCGACCCGTCAAGGGCACCAGTCGTGTTCGCGCTCGAAAGCTCGCTGAGCAACGCTCGAAGGGTCGCCGACGTGGCCACGGTTCGAGAAAGGGTAGCGCACGCGCGCGCCTGCCCAAGAAGAATCGTTGGATGCGAACCATTCGCAGTCAACGTCGCACCCTCAAGGACATGCGCGAAGATGGTACACTGGGAGCCAGTGAATACCGATACTACTACCGAAAGGCCAAGGGCGGTTCATATCGTTCAATCGCCCACATGAAGGCCAATATGGAGATTGATGGAGTCACTGTAGGAGGTGATGAGTGATGGCACACGGTAGACGACAGCGCCGTCGATACAAGCGTCGTTCCACCGGCCAGACGGATTACCACCGCCGCCTCAAGTTGTTGCGAAGTGGTACACCTCGCGCTGTGGTTCGAATCACAAACACCCAGGTGATTTGTCAACTAATCTCCTATCAAGAGGATGGTGATCAGATTCTCTCTGCTGCGGATGGAAAGTCCCTCCGCGGAAAGTATGCATGGCCAGCCAAGGCATCGACCAAATCTGTTCCAGCCGCTTACTGCACCGGTTACGCACTCGCGAAACAAGTACAGAAGAGCGGCCATGGTGAGGCTGTGTTGGACATCGGTCTAGCGGCCGCCACACCCGGCAACCGCGTCTTTGCAGCCCTCAAGGGCATGGTGGATGGTGGCCTATCCGTACCTCACAATGAGAACATTTTCCCGAGCGATGAGAGACTCGCTGGCGAACACATCGACAAGAGCATCGCTGGTGCTGTCGAGAAGACCAAGACCGCAATCGAGGAGGCGAACTGAGATGAGTGATGAAGAAACTCCACAAGCACCTGGAATTGCAGCTGCGTGGGCACAGCCTGAAGAATCTGAGGACAAACCCCGTCGCCGAGGTCGAGGTGTGGGTCCAGATCCCATGGAGATGCTCCGAAACTGGACACCAAAGACCCGTTTGGGCCGCATGGTTCAGAGTGGTCAAATCATCACAATCGATGCTGCATTCGCAACAGGACTTCCCATTCGAGAAGTCGAGATTATCGATGCACTCATCCCCGGTTTGGAAGATGATGTCATCAATGTCAACATGATTCAGCGGATGACCGACAGTGGACGTCGTGTCCGCTTCAACGTCATGGCTTGCGTCGGCAACCGAGATGGCTACGTCGGTCTTTCCATCTGCAAAGGAAAGGAAGTCGCATCAACCATCAGAAAGGCCATCGAAAATGCGAAACTCAACATCATTCAGGTTCAGCGCGGCAACGGATCGTGGGAATCTGGACAAGGCGCGGGCACCAGTGTTCCGTTCAAGGTAACCGGCCGCGCAGGTTCCACTCGAATCACCCTCCTACCTGCGCCTACGGGCAAGGGCCTGGTCATCGGAGACACTGGCCGTCAAGTTCTGACACTAGCCGGCGTGACCGATGTCTGGTCTCGTTCCAAGGGACAGACTCGAACCACCATCAATTTCGCAAAGGCGACATTCAATGCGCTCAAGCAGTTGAACGCACATCGTGTCAGTGGCGACCAAGCCGGTCGTCTGAACATCGTAAAGGGGCGTGTACCTGAATGACTTGGCTTGTAATTCGTGTCCGAAGTGACCGCACGGTCGAGCGTTCGATTCGTGAGACCATGGCCCATCTCAATTTGACCCGTGTCAACCACGCAGTTCTCATTCCGGAGAATGACGCCTACGCGGGCATGCTCCAGAAGGTCAAGGATTTCGTCACATGGGGCGAGATTTCGGCTGAAGCCATTGCCGGCCTCATCCGCGACCGTGGCCGCCTCATCGGCAACAAGCCCGTGACCGATGCTGATGTTAAGGCCGCAACCAGTCACAAGAATATCGATGCATTCGCCAAGGCCATCGCCAGCGGCGATGCGACAACCAAGGACATGGAGACGCTGAAGCGCGTCTTCCGCCTGCACCCACCCCGAGGCAACAAGGGATGGGGCGGCGTCAAGCGCCACTTCACAGTGGGTGGTGCACTCGGCTTCAGAGGCGATGCGATCGAAGAGATCGTCGCCCGAATGATGTGAGGTGAAAAAATGGTTTCTCGTACGAACAAATTCCGTGGTCGCTCTCGCTACCACGGCCGTGGCAAGAAGGCGGGTCGAGGCGCAGGTAAGCGTGGAGGCCGTGGAAACGCAGGTCTGAACAAGCACAAGGTCATGACTCGAATCAAGTACATGCCTCGTCACTGGGGGATGCACGGATTCAATCGGGATCCGAGCCTTCGTATCCGTCACAACACTTGCAACGTCAGTGAACTAGCTGGGCTTGTCGGCGATGGTGACAGCATCGATCTTGCCGAGCATGGAATCGACAAGTTGCTGGGCTCTGGTCAGATTACATCCGCCATTCACGTTACTGCTGAACATGCGAGCGCCAAGGCCATCGCTAAGGTCGAGGCCGCCGGCGGTTCAGTCACAGTCGAAGACGGCGAAGAATTCGGCGAGTGGGAAGAGGAGTAATCCTTGCCCAATTGAATGAAAACAATAGAAGGAGGCGTCAGAAATGGTCCGCAGACCCAATGTCCCTGGCATTCTGATTATCTCTGCACTTTATTGGGGCGCATTGCTGTATTGGCAGTGGGATGAACTGTTTGGCTCCAATCCAGACGACCAAATGCGTTCGCTGTACGCGACCGCTTTATCGATTCCCTATGTTGCCTTCATCATCTGGGGAACTTCAACAGATCTCTCGGATGAATTCCGCGAAATCAAATTCATTGGTCGCGGTCTCAAACCCATGGTTTGGGTCACTTTCTTCTTAGGTGCCGCAATCTGGGGTTGGATTGACCATGCACTGGTCGGATTCCTCCTCGTCGGCATCATCCTCATGGGTCTGATGGCTGGCCTATGTCTCGCTTGTCTGTTGTACACGGGCGAGGAAAGCAGCCGGTTATTCGCCCTCAAGCGACTGGTCGATGTGTATCCGTCGATTACCAAGCCAGATGGCCACGTTCGCTTCAACTCCAAGTTGTGGACGACCACATTCGTTCTGATCATCTATTACGCAATGACCAACGTCATGATTTGGGGTCTTTCAGATGCCACCATCGACGTATTCAGCAGCTTCCGAGCCATCATGGCCGGTGCTTCTGGTTCCATTATGCACTTGGGTATCGGACCCATTGTTACCGGTTCGATTATCATGCAATTGTTCGCAGGTGCCAAGATTATCAAACTCGATTTGGGTGACAGTGATGACAAGCAATTGTATCAGGGTGTTCAGAAGATTCTGGTTCTGATTATGATTCCAGTCGAATCGATTCCTCAAGTCTACGGATTCCTTGAAGCCGACCTCGAGTTGGTCGGTCACTTCGGACAAGGATGGGCGACTGCAATCATCGTCAGTCAATTGTTCATCGGATCACTACTCGTGTTCCTACACGACGAAATCGTCAGCAAGTGGTGAATTGGCGCTGGTATCTCTCTGTTCATTGCAGCAGGTGTTGCACAGTCTACCTTCGTCGGAACGCTTTCTCCATTGTCCGTCAATGGTGGAGCGTTCTCTCTAGAAAATCCGCCTGCCGGGACCCTCCCGATGATTTTCTACACATTGCGAACCGCCTCTTTCTCGGAGATGGTATCAGCCAACGGTTTCGAGTCGATATTACTGGGTGATGCCACCCATCCAAACGCTGTGGTTGCACTCTTCTCGAGCGTCATCGTGTTCCTGGTCGTGGCCTATGCTGAGAGCAGTAACCTGTAACTGGGTCTGACCCACTGAATTGTGCGTGGTCTTCGTGGTCAGTACGCATTTCGCTTGTTCTATGCGAGGATCATTCCGTTGATTTTTATGGATTCGTTT
>JAKUOE010000083.1 GCA_022449845.1 Candidatus Thalassarchaeum sp. | reverse complement strand
CTGGTTGCATTCGGCTTCAAGGTCAGTGCAGTTCCCTTCCACTTCGCTGCTCCCGATGCCTATTCGGGAGCAAGTGGACCGGTTGCCGGCGTTCTTGCAACCGCAAGCAAGGCGATGGGCTTCGTCGCACTCATGCGCGTGCTCATCGGCATTACATTGGCCGATGACGGCAGTGATTGGACCCTCCTCATCGGTGCGATTGCCGCGATTACCATGACTTGGGGCAACATTGCCGCATTGGGAAGTCGCAATCCGAAGAGAATGCTGGCCTATTCCAGCGTTGCACACGCTGGTTACATCCTCGCTGGTATCGCCGCCATTGGTGCACTGGGACCGGGTGATGGAAGTGAATTGATCGCCACGGCCATCATGTTCCATCTCGCCGTACTGGTCACGTTCAAACTCGGGGCGTTCCTTGTTGTCTCTCTATTGGAATGCGAAGGCCGTGGCCATGATCTTGACCACTACCATGGTCTCGCTCGTCGCGACCCCTTAATCGCCATCTCGATGTTGGTGTTCATGTTGGCACTCGCAGGTGTGCCGCCACTGTCTGGATTCCTATCGAAATTGATGATGGTGAGTGGAATCATTTCCAGTACTGTTGGTGATGTCTCAGGTTCCAGCCTGTCCGAGGCCATGGATTCCCTTTCCTGGGTCTTTTGGCTCGCAATTCTCATCTTCATCAACAGCGCGATTTCGTTGTTCTATTATCTGCGCATTTGTGTCGTGATGTTCTTCGAAGAAACGGATCGCGATTTGCGTCTATCACGTGCACCGATGCTGCGCACCGCCATCGTGGTCTGTACAGTGGGTGCAATCATATTCGGATTTGGCTTACCAGCGGATGAACTAGCCGCTGCTGCGCACGACGCTGCTGCGGCACTGTTTAGCTGATGCAGAGCCTCTCATCGAATCTCGCCATTCGCCTCCGTGTTTATGTAGGGTGGTCGATTCGGCGTCTTGTTACCATGGGACGACGTCGTGAGGAAACTGTCGATGAGGAGTTGCTGGCGCAGCTTGAAGGTGATTCCAGCGACAAGATCAGAGTCCCAGTTCCAAACGAACGAATCAACGAGATGTTTGCCATCGCAGATCAAATTCTGGGAGGCCGCCGTGTTCGCGTTGTCTGTGCTGACGGCGAGACACGTCTTGCCCGGATTCCAGGGAAAATGCGACGGCGTCAATGGGTTCGCGAAGGTGACCTCATTGTCGTCCAACCATGGGATTTTCAAGATGCCAAGGCCGATGTAAAGAAGCGCTACACCAAGACACAATCTCTCTATCTTTCTCGAAAAGGAGTTCTACCCGAAATTGTCGATGTATTCGGCACCGGGACAGAGACATGGGACGACCTTGATGACGCCGGTATCTTTGGTGGAGATAACCCAGTAGAGGGCGCGACTGAATCCCCTCAAGAAGAGGTTGCAGAAGAGCCCGCTGAAGTTGAAGAAACCACCGAGGATGCACCAATCGAGGATGAACCAGAGTCAGAACCAGCGGCTGAACCAGAGCCACTGGATGATGTGACTGATGACGACATAGACAGCCTGTTTGGCCCAGCATAAGGAGGTGAAAACATCGCCCGACGCCGCAAGGCTCGTCGCGAAGGCGACTCTAGGGATTGGACCGAATTGGGTGATTCAGGGGATGCAAATCTCGATGCAGACCCCACCGACGCCGAATTGTCCATCGAGGCCCAGAATATCGCTCTGGCTGAAGAGAAATGGGATGCTGAAGAGGCAGAGAAAGCCCTCCACTCCGAGATGGACAAGAAAATCGATTCCTGGTCGTGGATGAAGGAGAAAAAGTACGCCTCGATGTTCAAAGAGATTGAGCATAAACTGGAAGGCGTCGTTGGCACAGGTCAATTTGAATGGGTCGATCGACGCGTCTTCGATCAAGTCTTCGATCAGCGGACTCGTCTGGCTATTTACAAACTCATGCAACAGGGACATATCGACACCCTCGATTGGCCGATTGCTCGCGGCAAAGAGGCTCACGTATTCCATGCGACGACTCCCAATGGTGTGGCTGCTGTGAAAATTTTCCACACCAGCAATGCTGTGTTCAAAGGTCTCATGCAATATATCGAAGGTGACCCTCGATTCGGTGGCCTCCGTCGTCGTCATCACGAACTTGTGAACATCTGGGTCCGCAAAGAGCATCGCAATATGATGCGCATGTCAAAGCATGGACTGCGCGTGCCTGAGCCGCATGCATTGTTCCGAAATGTGTTGGTTATGGATTATCTGGGGGATTCTGAAGGTCCGAGTCCTCGTCTGCGTGATGTAGAGGTTGAGGATCCGGGTCCAATCTTCGATGAATTACTGAACTGGTTGCGTACATGTTGGCAGGACGCTGAACTCGTTCATGCCGATTTCAGTGAATACAACATTCTCTGGCATCAAGGTGAACCCCGCATCATTGATGTTGGTCAGTCGGTCACAAAGGCGCATCCAAATGCCGAAGAATTTCTGGTTCGAGATGTGACCCGATTGGTGGAATGGGCTCATCGACAAGGTGTCGAAGTAGATTTGGCTGAAGCAATGGCCAACGTATTGTACTGATTATTCCTCTTCGAATCCGATGGATTCGTCATCCGCGAGATTCATCATCTCATCCACTGCTTGGGAATCTTCTGGATCCACTTGTGCATCCTTGTACCGCCTCTCTCTCCTGCGTTTGGCGGCATCCAATCCCGGGACCAGGGCTTCAAATCGCCCACCATCATCGCTTGTGTCAATCGATTCTAGGTTTCGAGATGACATCCGCCTCTTGCGCCGCTCCGCCTCGAGGTGTTTCAGAACCGACGAATGCTCAGCACCCTGCAATAGTCTCTCAACTGCCTGACCGGCCAACGGTAGCGCATCCTCGTCACCAATGATTACGACTGTGGAACCATAGATTGTAACCTCAGAACCGGAATGTTCCTCAATCAATTCTCGAATTCGACCATTTCTTCCAATCAGTCGACTCCGAATTCGACGTTGCTGATTTGGATTCTTACCGACATACTCTCGCATATCATAGAGAAGCAGGTGGTGGTCATCTTTGAGCAGTTGAAGCGCTCGATCCGGGTTCATCCCACGTCCGATGGCACGAATTACATCTGGGAGTTTCATGCGAAGAATTGGGTCGAACTCGTCATCCCAGACAACGGAGACGTCCCCGCTATTGGAATCGATATGGAGCGTTGAGTTGGTGGCCTTCTCCAGCGCTCGCCGCGTCGTCCCCTTTCGTCCGATTAGCACCGCAATACGGTCTTGAGGGATTCGGGCGAGACCTTCCATCGGCCCCCGCGACCGAGGACTCCTCTTTCAAGACGCCGATTCCCGACGTTTGAGCACATGACTGGCAAATAAGCCTGCAATGAGTAGTAGAATCAAGTCCGGAGCAAAACCAGCGACTGAACCGATTACCTCTGGGTCCGCCGCACCAATCAGCAGGAAAGCCTCGTTGTTTCCTTCATCTCGCTCAGAGATTGAATCATCGGGATCAACGATGACCCGGATGTCAAATTCCCCGGCAGTCAGTAGTGTGATACTGACCGAAATGCGCTCTTGTTGATCGATAAGATCTCCCGTATTGAGTGCAATTGAATTCAGTGTGGTCCATTCCGTTGTCGAATCACGACTTGCTGGGGCACTCTCGATTCGAACGACAACAGTTCCGGAATAGACCTCGTTGGTATCGATGTTGGCTTCCAGTAGCACTGGATCCTCTGATCCCGCTCGTACGACGAGGCGGTCAAGCGAAGCATCGGAGACAGAGAAATCCAACCCAGGTAGGATGAGGAAATGAGATGCGGGTGTGGTGACTGTGTTCCCCGCAGTATCGACCAGTGTTGCCCTCAGTGAGAGGAATTGTCCGGCACGCGTCGACCAGTCGATTGCCGCAGAGAGTGAGTTGGAGGTGCCAGAACCTACACTGAGCCAATCGGATGAGATATCGGGTATTGAACCAGCTCCGTTGGAATCGAATCCGTATTCTAGACTGCACGAAGAGGCCTCGATTCCTGAATTCGCATCTGTCGAATCGATACTGATGGCCACTTGGCCGGATAGGGAATCCGTGAGTTCAGGTAGAACCCATCCACCCGCTACAGGGGCCGAACGGTCGACCATCATCGTCACGTTCAGCGGATTTCCAATGTTCCCAACACGATCAACGGCCCGGAATTGGATTGTGCGTACCCCCTCATCGAGACTCATCGAACCAGAGCCTGCTGAACCGATATCCACCCAGTCATCGGCGCTGTCACGAACATGATAGGTATCGATTCCTGAACCATCATTGTCGGTCGCCCCACTGGATAGACCATTGAAGATCAGCGTTGTAGCATCCGTCCAACTACCTGATCCAACTGAGAGGGAGGGGGTTCCAACCTCAGGGCCACTACGATCAATTCCGATGTGAATTGATGTCTGGGCTGAATTTCCGCCTTCATCGAACACGGATAGGACCGGGTTCCATGTTCCTTCAGAAAGGTCTCCAGGAGACCATGCCCACGAATTGAGGACGGTCCCCGGGCCATCTTGTGGAGGTGATCCAGAACCGGGAACATTCGTCAGTGTAGCGTGTTAGAGGTGTGTATCCGTCGCCGTCCAATCGAAATTCATTGTTCCAGACTCCGATGTTGTGAACCAAGCTCGATTGATTGTCGATGAACCGTCACCCACCACCGCTCCTGTGGTACTCAGCGTCAGCGCACTGGGTGCAGTATTGTCAATCGTGAACGTCGGGCTGAGAACCCATCCGGTCGTACTTGAATTTGTGAACGTCCCTTCAATTCTCAATTGATGATCGCCATCACTGTGAGCACTGGTGTCCCAAGCGGCCAACCACGGTGCATCTGTCACGTTCGCTATCGCTGACCAACTGGTCCCGTCGGACACTTCGATATTGATGAAATCCATGTTGTTCACATTGGTCATGAGGATGGTGTATGTGCCGGACACCACCTGTCCCGCTTCTGGACCTCCACTGAACGCCAAGTCATCGCTTCGTCCGGCTGAAGCATCCACAGTCATCCATGCACCATGAGGTGTACCACACAGCAGAATCGCCACACAAGTGGCGAGAATCCAGCGGCGAGAAAGCATGGGCACCAGTACTGCCACAAGATGCACCGTCCTTCAAGGCTTTCCAATGGGGCCCGCGCCACCATCCCTTGCTGAGGGATATTCGACCGTTTCGTAAGCAGGTTTGAAGTGCCTTGGCTGTTCTCCTGAACCCATGGAGCGGCCCCCGCTGACACATCTCTTGTGCGCACTGCTCTTCCTTGCCCCAATCTTGGCGATTTCCACACCTGTCAGTGCGGAATTGTCCGGAAACGTCGCTTTCAGCTCAGAAGGCCTTTCCATGACTCCTTCTACAGCCGTCGAAGGCGGTGATGTGACCTTCACGCTTTCACTCCAAAATGTCGCGAATGTCATCGCCGATGATGTCGTTGTCGAGTTCCACAAGAACAGTTTTGAGATGGGGAATCCCGCAGCACTCCACGTTGTAGATATCCCTGCAGATTCCTTTGACGATGTCGACTTCACATGGTCGAATCTTGCGTGGGGAGATGGTGAACAGACGCTGGTCATTCGAGTCAACCACAATGATGATCCGAAAATCATCACTCATGACTTCGACGTCGAGGGTCTAGCCACCCTGCGTTTCTCACATTTCGAATTGTCTCCGGCCTCGGGTGCCCACGAGGGTGAATCCATTCAGATTCAAATCGAAGTCGAGAATGCCGGCCACGCCGATGCCCCGGCCAGTCATGTTGAGTTGACTGTCGCCGGTTCTGCCAATCTCCTCTCTGTATCCTCGCTACAGGCCGGCGACAGTGTCTGGATGAATCAAACCACTACCGCTCCGGTTGCGGGCACATACGATGTCACCGGGATCGTCAATGCAGACAGTGGAGACAATATCGTTGAATCAACGACTGCTGATAATTCTGAATCACGGTCCATGATTATCGACACGTTGCCCGATTACCGCCATGCAGATGGCCCCACTGTCGTGGCCGACCCCGGCCTTGCCGGTCCATGGACGGTGAGTGGCACCATCGCACGAGATGGTGGCTCAGGTACAAACTCAGCACCCTTGGATATCCGAATTCAAAATGGAATGACCCTCGAGATTGTTAGTTTGTCATTCTCCGATGCCGACCCCTTTGCTG
>JAKUOE010000082.1 GCA_022449845.1 Candidatus Thalassarchaeum sp. | reverse complement strand
CGAGATTGAGTGGTGCTCGGCAAGCGCAGTACCCATGCATCTTCGGGAAGTGTGTCGACAATCGTCGCACCAACGCCTCTGGCCAATGATTCCGCCAACACTCCATCATTCAGATGCAATTGCATGATGAGGAAGCCGGTAGCGAATGGATCATCGTTTGCTTGGAGATGTGTTGGAATCGAGGATTGTTCGGACACGGGGTCAAATCCACCCGTCTGAACCCAAAGTCGACCGGACCCGGATGAAATGGCAACACTGGACGAGGGTGCACCTTCGGATTCGAACCAGTTCTCAGCCGCTTCAGCAGCGGTCCAAGAAGGTGTATCTAGAGGAGATTGGGGGGCCGAATGGGTCATCGCTGTCCAAGGCAATGTGAGCATCAACGCAACCAGAATGAACGGGACCCAGCCGCGACGCATGGGGATGAACGAACCCCCACCCCTTTTTGATAGTTGACGCCCATAGGGCGTCTGACAATTCATGGAATTTGAAACTCAGCAGTTGTAATATGCCGAGATTGCAGCGTCTGTTTTCGCGACAGAAGCCCGCCAATCGGGTTCAGTACCCATCAGCGCACGGATGCAATCCACATTCTCTGGAATCACGTCACTTTCTTGGTGAATCGCCTGGAAATAATAGAGGCGGTTACCAATCAGATTCACGCCATCTTCCCACACGAAAATTTCGTGCAAATCTCCCCACTTTCGACCGATGTCTCGGGCCATCTCCATGACCTCTGCAGTTGTGGTGATTCTGTTGTCTTCTCCATGCATGATAATCACGCGAGGTGTGTTGGACCACATCTCCAAAATGGATTCAGTGGATAGACCATGGCCATCAGGGAGATCTGCGATGATTGTATGGAGGTGCATGATGGTCGTCGGGACGGCTACTGCAAGGCTGTTAATCTCAATCTCGGGTTTGACTGTAATGACGTCAGGGCCGTGGTGACTGGGCACTTTGAGAACTGGTTTGATGGCGTTGATGGGGCCCTTCTTTGAGTCGCCAGGGTCGGCAGCTCTCCGGACCATTGTACACTCGACTTTCAGTGAGCCACAGTGCTCGTAAAGTGGCACCAAAGTTCGAGACAAACCCGTGGTATTGCAGGATACGACGCGCGTACCTTGTGCATTCAGATTTTCAGCATGGTTCGCAGAAGATGTGTAGGAGAGTCCGGTTAGAGCGTGCTTTTCTCCTCCTTGGAACATGTATTTGATGTCGGCTTGTTTGTATTTGGCCAAATTTTCAGCGCCGAGTTTCCCAGGTGAACAATCGACAACAACGTCTGCAATCGCGAGAAGTGCGGAGAGTCCACCATGACACTCGTAACCCTGTTCGGCAAATCGTGCAATACGATCTTCATCATCGAACGTGCAGTAAAGAGGGAAACCCTTCTTGACGGCGAGGTCGCAGCCAAACGAAGGTCCCGTCTTGGTAACGCCGACCACTTCCATGTCATCCTGAGCGTCGACGGCGTCCGCCACTCGCTTACCGATTGTTCCGAATCCATTGATTGCTACTTTGATGCTCATTCAACTGCCCCAAATGCTGTCTCCAGCAATCCGCCCGCCTCTGACGACTGCCTATGAACATACCCGTGCTCCCGTAGGGAGCGCGGAATCGATGTTTGACCACATTTTACAGGGGTTCGGGTTAAGGAGGGTAGCGCCCCGGAGGGGCGCGAGGACGTACCATGGTTGATGAGGTTGCAAAGAGTCTCAAACTCAATCGGAACCTGATGAACAACCTGCCAAAAGCCATTGAACTCGATCGAGCAATCAAGATTGGTTGGGGGGCTCAAGGGGATGCAAAACCCAAGGAAGGGGAGGTCGGCATTGCCTCTCACCTACCCAAAGGTGCGAGGGTTCGACTGTTGGGGAATCTTGGAGATTTCACCGCAGCCGGATGTAAAGGTGGTACATTCACATTGGAAGGAAACACCCTCGGTTGGTTTGGTGCGTTCAGTTCCGACGGACGACTCGTGGTAGAAAGAGACGCTGGACCTAGATGTGGTCACGGAATGACTGGAGGGCGCATCTTCTGTCATGGCAGTGTTGGAAATGAGGCAGGAGCATCCCTCGATGGTGGAACTCTGATTATTCGCGGTCATGCTGGCCTGCAAACTGGAATCGGGATGAAAGATGGGTTAATCGTAGTCATTGGCGATTGTAAAGCAGATGCTGGACAAGGCATGACTGGAGGGAGAATCATTGTCGATGGGCGCTGCCTTCCTGAAGGTGAAGGTGCCAAACAACGCAGTCTGACAAAGGCTGAACACAAAGAAATCAATGGATTGCTCAAGGAACATGATCTCTCTGTCAGTGCCGATGCAGTGGTGATTGAAGCCGATTCTGAACGAGCCATCCCTTCCACGCCCCCGATACAAACTGTATGGGGGGATTTTGGAGAGATCGGACTCATCAGTGGTGAGACTCCAATCGACCCATCTTCTCCCATCGATGTCGTCACCCTGATTACTAGAGGAGAGGAAGATGAAGGGGTGGTCTTCCCGTTGCCTGTACTTCTTCAGTTAGAGAGTGGAAAGGGATTGACCGGGACATTGCTCTCAGAACAACCCTGAATGGTCGATCAAGACCCCCTGGGGATTGATTTCGTTCGAGTTGGGGGCTCCAATATTTCCGATGCTGACACTCTGCTCGCACCTGCGGGCGGTGCAGTACTCGATTTGGAGGATTTACGTCCGCTGCATGATGGGCAGGTTCTGGCCTTGATGACAGCATTGCGTTCACATCTTGCGGATGATAAGCCCGTACTTCTCGCTGGAAGGGTTGACCGAATCAGCAATCTGCACAGAATGCTACGTGATCAGACACTCGATGGAGTGCTTGTGAGGCTGACCTCTGGAACTGGGATGACTGCACCGGCCGCGTTGCCTAGAATCGGGTTGTCCGCTCGTGATTCAGGTGTTTCAGAGAAACCACACATCCTCGATATCCCGTGGGACGCCAGTGCTGATGATGCGGCCATCGCCGCAGCGGCGGGTTGCGGAATCATTCGTGCGAGTCCGTTCCCTGAAGGAGAGGATGTACCCAGTACTCAGAAAGCACGAGCGGCGGCTGTTGAAACCTGGTTGGCTGATTTCGCATCCACTCTTCGAGGTCGGATGACCGATCTTGGAATCGATGCATTGGAGAAGTTGAATCGGCGGCATCTTCGTGCTCTTGAACATGATACGGCGGCACAGAGTGGGCTGCGCCTCGCAGGGTATGACCGCCCACTGCCCCAATGGATGGGACAGTGAGGGATCTAAATGCCGACCGTGACTTTCGACCATGCAACCTTGCGCGCGATACAGTCGCGTCATGGTGTTGAGCATGATCCTTGGCTATGGGAGGAAAAACTCAGTGATATTGGATGTGTCGTCGAGGAATGTGATTCTCGTGAAATTGAAATTGAAATTTTCCCCGACCGCGCCGATTTGCTTTCACCGGAGACCATGGCACATGCTGCACGAGCATTCCTCCATGGAGCTGGAGCCGAACCCGACCTGCGAACCACAGATGGCGACATTGCGATGACAGTGGATGCGAGTCTAGAACACATTCGTCCAGTCATTTACGGCGCTGTAGTCAGAGGAGTTGACAATGGTTCGAACCCTGAAGAGAACGATGCATTCATTCAAGCCTTGATGGATCATCAGGAAAAGTTGCATTTCAGTATTGGTCGGCGCCGGCGGAGAGCTTCAATCGGCGTACACGATCTCACGACATTGGCGCCTCCATTCAGAGTCATTTCGGTTCCAGAAACATACTCGTTCGTTCCACTTGCAATGACTGAGAGAATGAGTATTCGAGAGATTCTAGAATCCCACCCGAAGGGTGTTGACTATGCACATCTACTTGATGGATTTACAGATTTCCCTGTCATCGTCGATGCCGCAGATCGGGTGCTGTCGTTCCCACCGATTATCAATGGAGACCACACCACTGTAACCGAATCAACAACTGATTTCTTCATTGATGTCACGGGCTGGGATGCACGGGCGTGCGAAGCCAGTCTGATGTTGGTGAGCCTAGCATTCGCTGCAAGGGGTGGAACTGTTGAGACGATCGAACTCACAGATTGTCACGGAAACACCCAACGGACTCCGAATGGTCGAGCACGACGGATGTCACTGCCGAAGCGATTGCTTGAAGAGATTCTAGGTAGAGAATTTTCCAAGGGCGAGATCAAGGGCGCCATCGACAGAATGGGTGGACGATTCGTCGAGATGAGAACCGTCACCGATGGACCAAGGCTGGCGGAGAGAATGGCTGATGCCGCGGTCGGAGAACAGGAATACATCATCGAAATGCCGCGTTGGAGGGCTGATTTATTGCACCCTGTGGATTTGGTTGAAGAAGTCGCCACGGGCATCGGATACGAAGACCTCGGGCGAGCACTCTCAGGACAGTCAAAAGCTGGAATTCCATTGGCGTCAACACATCTCCACCGTCGAATTCGAGAATCATTGCAAGCCAACGGATTGCAACAGGTCACTTCACTGACGCTGTCCAACGAAGATGACCAATTTGCAAAGATTCGATATGAGGCATCAACCGGAGTCACGGGAATTCACAATCCCATCACAGTCGACCATACCATTCTTCGTCAAAGTATCACGCCATCTCTACTGAATTTGTTGGCCGCCAATCGCCATCATGAGTTGCCGCAACGTGTCTATGAATTGGGCACAGTGGTGCGCGATCATCACAACGCCGAACGGGTTGGCTGGGCCTGTGCAGAAGTGGGCACTGGATTCACAGCCGCCAAAGGCATGGTCGAAGCATTACTGCGTGACCTAGGTGCATTCTCGCGAGAAATTGAAGTGGGCTACGAACCATTGACCGAATCCGATGGAGGGCCCTATCTTGCTGGACGTGGTGGAAAGGTCATGGTTGCAGGAGAATGGGTCGGTTGTTGTGGCGAGATTGATCCGGCCGTATCCGAACTGTTTGGACTCAAAGTACCCATCCACTGTGGAGAATTTGATGTCGATGCATTGGGACGACTGATTCCTGACCCGATTCTTTGACTGCACATTCAACCCCAACCGATTAAACGGGTCGAATTGACCCCAAGTCCATGCGTGGTCGCGCCCTGTTGCTCGTGTTGCCCTTACTCTTGATGAGTTGGGCTCCCTTCACAATGAGCCTCGAAGAGGCTCGTCCTACGCGTGAGAGCCCCGCTGATGGCACCTATGACGTGCTGATGTTGGGCAATTCCTACACATCACAGAACAGTTTGAGTTCCCGTGTTCAAGCCTTGTTTGATGAGACTGGAACTTCAGCGAGTGTTTCCGATTTGACTGGTGGCGGTATGAAGTTGTACCAACATGCTGACAACGCAGAATCCAGCGGCAACCAATGGCATACGACACTCACCAACAACCAGTTCGACTATGTGATCTTGCAAGACCAAAGTCAAGTTCCGTCTTTCCCAACCACCGAATCGATGTGGCAGAATTCCAAAAACGGTGCGATCCGATTAGACTCAATGATTGAAACCGCTGGTGCTGAAACCATCTTTTTCATGACTTGGGGGTATCGAGATGGGGATTCCAACAATGCTTGGCTGAATCCTGATTACCCGACCATGCAAGCCAATCTTGAGGCTGGATACAACATGTATGCCGAAAACATCACCACGGCCGATCGCGCACCCTACATCGCCCCAGTCGGATTGGCCTACAAGGCGATTTACGATGATATCATTGCAGATGGTGGCACACCCACCGACCAAGACACACTGTTCTACAGTCTGTATTCTGGTGACGGGTCACATCCTTCCACACGCGGTACTTACCTTGCGGCTTGTGTCATGCATTCTACGATGACCGGCGATTCAGCCATTGGTCTGTCTGATCCTTTTGGGTTTGATAGCATCACCCGAACAAAATTGCAGCAGGCTGCAGATTCTGTGGTCTTTGACGAAACTCTAGGTTACAGTTACCCATGGCAAAATGAGCCGAGTAGTGAACCTGAAGACAATACAACAGAAGATAGCAACCTGTGGTTTGGAAGCACGGATGGCACCAACGTGTTGATTGCACCAGGAGGCGGTTCAGGATTCACAGTCAACATCACCAACAATGCATCTTTTACCGACATTGCAGATATCTACATTCAGACCAACACAGGTTGGGACATGGCGTGGGACTATGGCGACGGGAATCCAGCCAATGGCTACACCTTGGAAATGGACAGTGATTCAATGCACTGGATTCAGTTTTCCATCTCTGTTCCTGAAGTCTCCATGGGTTTGCCACTGGCTGGGTCTGTGCACTCGTTTACCGTCACGGCAACAAGTCAGCACGATGGAAATTCAACCTCGTGGACGTTTACAATCGAAGTTCTGCCATGGAATGGTGC
>JAKUOE010000081.1 GCA_022449845.1 Candidatus Thalassarchaeum sp. | reverse complement strand
TGAATGTGACCGAGTATTCTCGGTGGTAGACTCCACTTGCATTTCCCATCCATCGAGCATCCCATCCCCATCTGTGTCGTTGACGAGAGGGTTGGTTGCAGACTGCCAGGGTCTCGGGATGTAGAGAACCTCATTTCCATCGCTGAGCGTATCATTGTCCGTATCTGAATTGTTGGCGTGGGTGATGTACTGGTCCAAGCCAAGTGCAATCTCTTCTCCATCTTCTAATCCATCATTGTCGGTATCGAACATGGATGCATTGGTCGTGTATGGAACGCCATCCCAAACAAAGCCATCAATCGCTTCGGTGTAATCCTCAAGATTATCACCATCTGTATCGACATTGCTCGCGTTGGTGTAGGTGTGATAGTATTCGCGACTGTCATTCAGTCCATCTCCATCCGTATCGAAGACGCCTGGGTCGCTGTAAACCTGCACTTCATTGACACCTCGTTGAACAACTCGAATGGTCCACCCCATGACCTCGATTCCATCCAACAGCCCATCTCCATCTGTGTCAGGGTTCAGTGGGTCACTGGAGCGTCCATCGATGATTCCATCGCCATCGCGGTCTCGAGCTTGGTATTCGTCGAGATTGGTGAATCGCTCATCCTGCTCAACGATATTCATCCAGACAAAACTCCGTTCGGTAATCTCTTGATTCACCTGTGCTGAAATTGAGTATACAAATCCGTCACAAGGTGCTGAAAGTGGGATGAGTTCATACTGTGAACCACCCGAACTGGCTCCAGACAATGTCACCTTTGCCCAAGCAACTGTTTGGTTCGCCACTACTTCTTGGTAGGGCTCTACAGAAATGGAATGGACACGGGCAAATCCGTCGAATTCAGAGAGTCTAACATCTCCATTTCCATTCTTATCGAATCCATCATGGTCTGGGTCATCGGCTCCGTTGCTACCGTTTCGAGGATTCAATCCGTTGTTTGCTTCCCAACCATCCGGCATGAAATCATCATCTGTATCCGCATCTGTTGGATCGGTAAATTGTGAAGCGCCCCATGTGTATGCAACCTGATATTCCTCGACGTTCGATAGGCCATCACCGTCCGAGTCTGAGAATGAATCAGTCGCGTTTGCAGGATCCAGTACCTCGTTGTAGCAGTACTCAAACCCGTCCGGCATCCCATCGCCATCCGTGTCCCAGTCACCGGGTCCATTCGTGCGTCCATCCCCATCCATGTCCTCTTCAAACCATGCGAGATTTTGTTCTACAATGCGTGCATGTGTGAAGGGCACAGTAATCGTCTTCGAATTGACGACGTTCCCACAGAATGAATCAATTTGAATTTCTCCGAATGCGACTTCTACTTCGTCCCCAATCAAGTCTCCATCACTGTCTTCAGACCACGGGTCTGTACCGTATCGCTCTTCGATGTAATTGGGCATGGTGTCTGAATCGACATCTAGCACCGTGTCACACGAGTGGCGACCCGTGAATGAATCCTCCAAGAGATTCCATTCGTCTTGTCCGAATGCTAGAATCCAATCCGCAATCGTCGAGGGGGTCAGGAGACTACAGTCCCAGTTTGCGTCGACTGGATTCATGAGAGTGAATGTCATCCCAGCCGCGCCGATAATTGTCTGCTGGTGCAAAACCGCCCATCCCTCATTGAGTCCATCTGAGTCACTATCGCGTAGGTTTGGGTTTGTTCCGTACAGTGCTTCTTCCCCGTTGGGCAATCCATCTCGGTCCGGGGCCCCCATGGGTCCATTGTCTGGATCAGGGAAAGTTTCGTTATTCTCCCCTGTCGTGACATCATCCTCATTCGGATTTTGACTTGATTCAATTTCCCCGAAGTCAGCATCACCATCATCGAGAGGGTCGAGGCCGTTGGCGACTTCCCATCCGTCGAGCAATCCGTCTCCATCCGTATCGTCATTATCGAAATCGGTCCCATATTGGGTGATTTCCATCCGATCGCTTAACCCATCTTCATCGTAATCTGCCCCTTCCATCTGTGTTTCATCTTCCGGTGCAGTAATGTCATCCCCTGCACCATCGAATCCCGCTGAGTCCAGCGTTTCTAGTGCAGAACCGACGATGGTATACATCCCGGCTAAGCAGATGGTTGCGGTAATTGCGACAACAGCCCACTGATTATGATTCAGTCCCATGTGATACATCTCCTACAGGGTGCGTAGCACCCTTCGACTGTCCACCGACATTACGCTTCACACTTAATGCTTGAGTGGGGCCGTGTGACTCAGTATCAGCAACAGAAACCTGATTTTATCATTCTGCAATATCACGCCGACTCATCAATCGTATGAGGTGTCCCGATTCACCAGAAGACCATTCCGCTCTAGCCGAACGCCCTTCTGCACGCTCCCAACAACCGATTAGACGGCCAACAACAATGGCGGGATGAAGGGCTGCCGATGCCCGCAATAGGACACCTCCGTGTTCATCCACCTCTTCGGCATCGTTCACAATGCCGAGGCCTTGCTGAGCAAGATATCTCCTAGACATCTGAATCCAGTGTTCTGGAGTTGCAATCAGCACCAATTCCCCCGATGCGAGGAACTGCCTCCTAGCTGCTTCTGCCATCGCATCCCAGAGTACAATTGTCTCTGCATCTGTCACCCCTCTCCATTCGGTTCGTGCATCTGTAGATCTCTGAGTTGTTGATAGATACGGCAGGGCCAAGCCTTCGAATCTAAGCAACAGATCGCGGGGCAACATCATTGCTCGATTCCCTTCAACAGTCCACACACCCTCTGTCTCGTGCCTCGCCCTGTCGTAAAGGCATTCATTCTCCTCGGGATTTCCATTCAAATCAGTCCATGCAATATCGGCTTTCTTGGGTGCCGGGATTTGTCTCGTATCCTTCGTGCATTCAACTACGGTCTCACCAGCCCCACGGTCCGACCATTGGAATCTAAATCTCAGTTCTTGGATACATTCCCATGCCGCATTCCCCATCCCTGCTGCAAGTGCGGAATGTCCTCTGTTCGCAACCAAGAGCGTCGCTTTTTCGTTTGATGACTCCATCATCTCCAGTTGACCCATGCCGCGAATCGCCCAATCTGAATTCACAGTTGCAATTCTTTTCTTCTGTTGTCCAATCCATGAGTTGGGCATCGCAGGGGCCATGCTCCACCGCCACTCCTCAGATTCAGCCGATGCATGTGTCAATCGCCTGCCGAGTGTTTGGTCAGTCACCGCTTCCAATTCAGAAAACCAACTTTCGAATGCCCCCAATGTCAGACACCATACGGGCATATTTCCAGCCTCAGAATCGAGAATGAATCCATTATCGGTAGATACGAATCGTTCCTTCAATTGAGAAATCAACCAAGGGGTTGATTCATCCATCGAATCGTCAACAAGTGGCATTGTATCACCTATGAAAAGTCCTCAAATTCGTCGACATCATTCCCATTTGATTTCCGCTTTGGTTTCTTGTTTGGTGTGCGCGAAATTTTCTGAATGCGTTGGACTTGTTCTGGTCTACCCGACGGTCTCCTAGCGGCTCCTTCCGTTGGATTAGAATGCGTGGGGATTCCACGCTGATCAGGCCGAGTATCCATAATCGGTCTTCGTTCCTTCTGTATTCCAGATTGCAGATTCATTCCCTGGGTACTCAGGCTCCGACGATGAACGCCACGGTAGGCTGCCGGCCCAATGAGACGTTCCAATGTACGCATCCCCTTATCGATGGGTTTCGGACGCTTGGTCCACCATCGTTCTGGCAGAGGTTGAGAGCGAGCGAGGCGACTGGCTTTCATGTCCCGCATCCGCCCTCTCAATCGATTTTTGAACTGACGGTCCCGCTCTCTTGGTAACCGAACAACGAGCCAACCTGGGAACCCAATATCGTACACGTTGCCATTCACAGTCACGAGCAATCCTTTGAGTAACAGGTGATTCCCAATGGGCATCTTGTTCTCATCGGCGATGACCTTCTGACTCTTCATTGTCTTGGCATACAGAATCATGGCGCGTTGATCACGATGTTTAATCTCACGACGCTGCTGACGTCGGAATCTTCGGGTGAAGAGATGAAGCGTGATGAGCGACAGAGATGTTCCGATTCCAATCAATGGATTTTGATTGGTCTCAATCCATGCAAGCCAACCGAGTACAATCCACGCGGGCATCAATATGGCCCAATTGATTAGAACGACCACGAGGGGTTGTGTATAGGTCGGAGGAACACCTCTTTCCAAGGCTTCATGCGCAATGACCATGACGTTTGCATTCAGTGCTTCATCCATTCCTTTTCTCGCACTTAGAGCTGCATATGGATTCACAGGCGCATCATCAATCCAAGCGGCCTTCTCAGCATCCGTTCCAATCGCCAGAGCAATTTCCAACTCATCCGGGTCAGCTTGGAAACCTAGGATTCCGCCTAGCGCCTGTACGCGAGGATCTTCTGCACTGGATTCATTCACTTCCTCAAATACGTCTAGTGCGTCAAACCATTCACCCAAATCAATCATGCAAAGTGAACATGCGATTCTTGCCAATGTCGAGTCTGGATGACTTCTGACCAAATCGAGACACAGGTCTAGCGCCTCTTCACTGCGTCTTTGCGCGCGTAGCATGGCTGCGCTGGCGATTTGAGCGTGGAGGGATAATCGATCACTGTGGGCCTGGCCCAGACCTGAATCTGGAGTCCATGATTTGAGTCTCTTCTGCATTTCTCTCAGATGATCAATTGTTGAATTGTTCTCCCAATCATACAGATCGTCCTTATCTACACGGCCAGTCCATGGGTCCAACCATTCCATGGTTAGAGCGAGCAATTCTGGTTCATCGTAACCATCTGGTTGTTCCATCCCACGCAATGCCTCCTTCGCGGCATCGAATCTTCTGCAGGCAATATGACCTGTGGCGATAATCATCCTTGCCTCATCATCCTCGCCACCTTGCTGGGCCAGAACTTTCCTCGCCTCTTCGATGGCCCTAGGCCACAAACCACGAAGGGCTGATTCTACCATTCGAGCACGCCCCTTTTCCAATCGGACAACGGCTTTTTCGCCATCTATCTTGTCAGATTGGAAATTTTTCAACGCTGCGATATCATCCGCTCGGGCAGCAATTTCGATGTGATCTCTCATCCAATCACCACCACCGGCCATGATTACACCTTCACGCCTCTCATCAGGTGAGAGATCGAATTTGAGGCTCCTGAGGTGCCCAAATCGTGTGCTCGATAAGATCCATGTTAGAAGGAAAATCGCTTGTCCTGCAGCGATGAATTGCCATGTACTTTGAAGCAATAATTCTTCAGCAATGCTGTTCCCATAGGGCATCAAATCTCCAAATTCCTTGTAGGTTTGAAGAACAAGAAGCAGGACGATGTAACCTGAGAATCCAGCCAATCCGAAGAACAGAATTCGGCCCTGGACCTCAGGCTCAGTGCGGATGTCACGTGGTTGGGCTAAAATGACGCCACCAACTCCTGCGAACGTTTGACCACCAAGGAACAAGTTCCGAGTCAATTCAAAGATGAATGCAAGTCCGACAATCGCTACATTCAGCATCAGGTACGAAGCCAGAACTTCCTCTAGGGTTTTGAGAGAGATGATTTGTTGCATAACTTCTGAATTTTCGACCATTGAAAAGATTGCTTCACCGAGAATTCCGCCGACATCGAGCAAACGATCAGCATTGTGTGGTTGATTGATGATGACATGGATGAGTGTGACGATTCCGTTGATTGCAGTCAGGGGCATCGTCGCTAGGAATACCACTAGAAAGAGTGCAATCAAACGACGCAAAAACCTAGGTCGATCTGGATCAATCGGTGTTTTCCAACCCTTTGCAGTACGCCATTTTGAGAGGAGTAGCGTATTCCATGATGCCCCCATAATCCGTCCGTATGCAAAAATGGTCGGCGCCATGAAAACGAGTAACGCATATCCAGCCCACCGAATCATCATCGTTGCATTGTACCCTCCATTGGCGTTGGCTGCCGTCCAACCATAGTACAGGATTGATGCAACAATCATCGTCATCGCTGCAGCAGTCCCGACATAACCAATGAATTGTGTAGAAATTTTTTGTCGAATGAGTCGTTTGTTCATCGCCCGAATTTGTGCGTACATCGTCACGATTGGAGAGACGATGATAGGAACTGAAACAAAGGCAATAGTGACGAAAATAATGGGTTTGTAAAATGTCCCCGGTCCAATCAATAATTCTGCAACGATGAGCATTACGCCACCCATGGCCATCAGATACGACAGTACTCCCATTGAGACACCCGGGATGTTCAGCAGTTCCCGTGTTTGCTGTTGGGGTCTAGTGAGCCGATGAACTTCGAAGAGGTCATCGTAGACATCAAAGGCAACCTGAAGATTTCCGAGACTCAGCGGCAGAATCCATTGCCACAGTATGACGGTGCCCATGATTGCAACGATGATTGGAATGAGTAATCCAATGTCCAGAG
>JAKUOE010000080.1 GCA_022449845.1 Candidatus Thalassarchaeum sp. | reverse complement strand
CTTTCGCAATTCTTGGTAGTTTTCGGCTGACTTCGGCAGCTTTTTAACTGATTTTTCGCATTGCGTTGCGGCGATCTGTGAATTGATGTTCAAACTCGTTCAGTCTCTTCGCAAGGCTGGTGACAGTATCGGCTCCAGTGTTGAAGCGAAGATTTCCAATCTACCCCTAGGTGTAGGTGAGCCTTGGTTCGAGGGACTTGAACCCGCCCTTGCACGTGGATTGATGGCCATACCTGGTGCTCGTGGAGTCGAATTTGGTCGGGGCAGAGATTCGGTGACGATGCAAGGTTCAGAACACAATGATCCATGGGGCATCGAGCAGGTACCGGTTGGTGAAGACGCTGATGGTGCTCTCGGCGGGATGTCGACCGGTGCGCCGTTGCGGGTTCGGGTTCACTTCAAGCCCCCGAGTTCCATCTCTGTTCCACAGATGACCCTCCATCTTCCTTCCGGAGAGATGAGGGAATTACAGATCGGCGGTCGCCATGATCCAGTAATCGCCCCCCGGGCTACCCCTGTGGTCGAAGCTGTATGTCGCCTCATTATTGCTGATTTATTGCAATTGAGGGAGGGATGGAGTTGAACATCCACGTTCACAAATTTGGAGGCTCATGTCTTTCCAACATCGCCGATATCGATGCAGTGGTTGAACGCGTGCGAAATTCAGATGGACGGGCCGTGGTAGTCGTTTCTGCATTCAGTGGAATTACAGACCGGCTGATTGAACAGATCGATTATAGACCCTCATCTTCAAAATCTACTTTCACTGCATCCGTCGAACTGGAGCACGTTGAGCGTGTCCCTGAGATTGTGAATTCTCCCTGGGCGGTCCGATTCGCCGAAACCTTGCATCATCTTGCGGATTCTCTCGATTCGCATTTCAAAGACCCTGACATTGAGGTTCGGGCCGATGCATTGGCCTGTGGCGAGCGCCTCTCTAGCCTCGCGATTGCTGCTGCATTGGATGCCCGTGGTATTCCTGCTGTACCGGCATGGTCCGAGGAGACGGGCATCCGTCTACTCGGTCGAGGGGAGGACGCAAGAGTGGATGCAAATCAGACCAGTCAACTTCTAGACATTCCCGCTGGGGCAGTCCCAGTCATCACAGGATGGTATGGTGTGACGAAGGATGGTTATGCATTGCTGGGTCGAGGTGGATCCGATTTGACAGCCACGGCGGTCGCTGCTGCACTCGATGCCTCGAGTGTCACCATCTGGAGGGACGTAGAGGGCGTCCTGGCGCTTTCTCCACGTTGGACGCTGCCTGCACGCAACCTCTCCAACCTGTCCTATACCGAAGCCGCTGAACTCGCTCTATTCAGTGAACCGATGCTGCATCCTTCAGCCGTTGAACCACTGCGGTCTCCAGGTATCCCGCTCTTCCTCCGTCCATTGCACAGTCCCGAGGTGGATGGGACCATCATCGGCCCCTCGATTCGATTGGATGAACCGATTGTTCGTGCGGTGGGGTGTCTCCCCCGTCTTGTCCCACTGTCGTGGACTCTCTCCAGCGCTCTGTCGCTTGCAGAGAGTGTGAGTGATGCGATGTCTGAATTGGGCAGGGCTCGAATCCGCGTTGCAAGCATACGCGCTCAACCCGGGCGTGTTCGCCTCTTGGTCTCAAGTCGAATGGCTGATTACGCGAAAAGAATTCTCTCCGAGAAACCAAGCCTCCCCACGCCAGAACTCGGGCAACCGATTTCGATTCTCTGCTTCGTCGGTGAGGGAATTGGTGTGGACTCTTCTATCCGGGAACAGATTGCCTCGTTCGCCCTTGAATCAAATATCCAGTTGCAATTCAGTGAAGAAGAGCAGCGGAATCATGCATTACATGCCACAGTGCCGGCCGATCAAACTGAACAATCCATTCGTTCACTGTGCACCGCACTCGATTTGCTGGCGCCGTAATCCGATTAATCGTCTGCGGATTCTCGCCACTGTTGGATTCTCAGTGGGATGTTTGCTGCGAACAATGTTGCGACCAAGATGAAGACGAACATCGTCCCAAGAGCCACTCCATATACACTGGTCAATTCGACAGACTGTGATAGGCGCACCGAAGTCTCCTTGTCGAAGAATTCGAAGAACCAAGGGATGATGACATTGATCAATAGAGTGGCTGAAGCCACAAACGCCGCAATCACTGGTGTCACAACCAGACTGATGTGGTATCGACTTAGCACCTTCTTGACGTTCATGACGTACACTTCACCGGTACGGATACTGGTGTCGAGCATTGAGAATCGAATGATTCCATTTGTCACCTCCATGTACATGACCAATGAGACAGCATAGAGAACAATCAGTTGCTTGGTCCAGAACTCGCCGACCTCAGCGAGGATTCCCGTGTCGAACGTATCCTTCGATGCGGCAAATCGCAAAGAGATGAGGATGAACAGGACATAGGATGCGAGCAAGCCGCGCGCATCTCGCCTGAAGATTCCGAAGAATCCAGCGGCCAACGCGGCGATGACGATGATGAGGTGCAGAATCTGACCTAGGGCATCGAAGCCCAACCAGAGCGCGAACCCATTCCAGAATGTTCCATCTGCTGGCGTGACCAGATATGTCAGAACAGCGAGTAACATCATCAAACCGCCACCAATCAGTTGCAGTGTCTGTACCATTCGATCTGCAGGCAAGAACTTCATCTTGGGAACCAAAGGTCCACCGAAGAGACTCTCGACGAAGGTAGGGATGTGAACTTCTGGAACCGCATCATCGGGTACTTCCGTACCGCCAGCCTTCATCTTGCCAGCGAGTTTCTTCCGTGAAGGAGCGGCGGCGCGAATGACCTTCCCCTCGTAGAGGTGCGCGGTGTCTCCGGATTGTCCTGCTGCCATTTCTTCACCTCAGAATCCTCTTGCTCCCGCAAGTGCAGTCGAGAGCAGCATATCAGGCTCCCAATCCATAACGAAGGCACCCAGCCCTCGAAGTTCCGTAATCAAAATGTCTCGCTCCGTCTTCATCACTTCGTAACCGGTTCGGTCGAGGCGTTTGGCGTCAAATTCGAATTCCAGACTCGAAGGGCTGAGAACAGTCACATCGAAGTCTCGAGCTCGGAAGTCTCGAACAGCGTTAATCAACGTAGGATCCCCTTCCAGCGGACTCAGGATAATGATTGGGCTACCTTTGTTGATGTGGGGCATGATTCGATTGGTAACGACTTGGAGAGGTGTGTTGCCCTTTGCGGCAGCTCCGGCCAGTTTGGTCAAGAGAACGTAGAGTTGCTTCTTGCCCGTATCTCGATCGACACTGTTGATGTCACTGCCATAGATGACCAGTCCCACAGAGTCACGACGACTGAGGAAATATTGTGCTAGGCTTGCTGCTGCTCTGGTGCTATAGACCAGAGAATTCCGACTCACAGGTCCGGTTTCAGCAATCGATCGACTGTCGACAATCAGGATGATGTCACTGACAGCATCCCGCTCAAATTCGTTGACCATCATCTTACCGGTTCTGGCGTACGCCTTCCAGTTCACCTTGCGCATCGCGTCGCCAGGAATGTATTCTCTCAGATTGTAGAAATTCGAACCCTCGCCGGGCTGACGAATATTGACTGCTCCCGTGAAAATCTTCGGCACCTTGCTCTTGACCATCGCATCCTTCAGATCCTCTGTCTTGGGGAAGACGAGGAAGTCGTCGTAGACGTGAATTTCCTTTTCCTTGTGGAACAGACCGAATGGGTCCTGCACGCGTATACTGACTGGGCCAAGCGTGTAAAATCCACGCAGTGGGCACTCGACGGTGTATTCGATGAGTGTCTCTCGGCGAGGGCCGAGTTCCATGAGGATGTAGTTGGCGCCTTCCTTAATGCGCATGACTTCGGGGACGGTATCCTTCACTTCCAGAATCTTGGAGAGTGGAGAGTGGTTCTGTAGGCGAAGTGTCACTTGGATTTCACCGTCCTCAAAGATTCGTGCTGCGGAAATTTTTCGCATCGCAGACAGCGAGGCGAGTGTCGGCGCATCTTCCGAATCCTCTTCTTCATCAATTCGTCGACCGGTGGCCGCAACGTCAGCGTGGGCAGCACGTAATGCCGCCCATGTCAGGAACGACAAGAAGACCACGGCAACGGTCACGAGCTGCGAATTACGCAGAACGAGACCCAGCAGATACAGCGCTGTCGCGAGACTCGCGAACATTGCCGATTTCCGACTCCAAGCCATGGTAAACTCCTCTTTCCTTACGCGAAACGGTCCAAATTGTAATCAGACCGTGGGTACGGGGACTTCTCGTAGAATTGCCTCGACGACCTCTTGCTGCTCCAGACCCTTGATCTGGTGTTCAGGCTTGAGGATGAGACGGTGGCTGACCGCTAGCGGAGCCACTGCCTTCACATCGTCAGGTGTTACGAAGTCACGACCACGCATTGCAGCCGCTGCTCGACTCGTCTTGAGCAGAGCTTGCGAACCACGAGGCGAGGAACCGACGAGGACACGTGGGTCCTCACGGGTTCGTGCAACGATTTCAACCATGTACATGCGAACAGCCGGGTCGACGTAGACGTCTTCGATGGCTTGCTGCATGGCGACGACACGAGCGGGGTCAGTGATGACCTCAACGTCCACAGCATCCTTCTTTCGAGTGATACGTCGAGCCAAAATCTCGTCTTCATCCGCGCGGTCTGGGTAGCCAACACTCATCTTGAACATGAATCGGTCCAACTGAGCTTCGGGCAGTGGGTAGGTACCTTCCTGCTCGACAGGGTTCTGTGTTGCCATGGTCAGGAAGGGACTGGGCAACTTGTGCGTGACCGTACCAATCGTGACCTGCTTCTCTTGCATTGCCTCAAGAAGCGCAGCCTGCGTCTTGGGCGGGGCGCGGTTAATCTCGTCAGACAACAACAGATTGCAGAAGATCGGTCCGGGCTTGAACGTAAATTCTCCCTTCTTTGCATCATAGATGTTCGTGCCTGTGATATCGGCTGGAAGCAAGTCAGGGGTGAACTGAACACGCTTGAAGTCACAACCGAGTGCGTCGGCGAACGTGTTTGTCATCAATGTCTTGGCCAGTCCAGGATAATCCTCGAACAACAGGTTACCATTCGATAGAATGTTGACCATCACGTTGTCAATCACATGGCTCTTTCCGATAATCACCTTTTGCACTTCAGCGCCAATCGCCTGGGCGATGGCACCGACAGCCGCGAGTCTCTCGCGAACTTCAGGTGTGCTCTGGTGTTTCGGGGTTTGCGGGGCGGCTGGAGCCGGTGCCGGTGCAGGGGCCGCGGGTGCGGGTGCAGGGGCAGGGGCTGGAGCCGGCGCAGGGGCCGCAGGTGCGGCCGGGGCTACAGGTGCGCCGCCGGGTGGCGGTGGTGCTTGCATTTCTTTTCACTCTCCTTTTTCATATGACTCTCGTCATTCTTGTTTCCCCCATCGACGGATCGTTTGGAGTAACTCTCGCAACTCCTGGGGGGAATATGTTCTGTTCTGGCTGTAGGCCAGTTCCACCAAACGTGGATTGCCAATCATCGTCTGCACTTCAGCAGGCGGTTTCAGGGCCATTTCATCTCGTGTTAAATCGTAGAAGATTCGGACTTTGGACATCAATGCCTCTCGAACCCGTTGACGATATGTCCCCGGGTCGAGTTTTTCAGGTCGTTCTCGGAATCGCGTCAAATCGAAGACGTGCCTCCAATTCGGTTTCTCAGGAACAACCATGATTGCGACGAGGAGAAGGAGTAGGATGTTCAGGATAATGAGCCACTTCAGGAAGGCGTCACTGGTGAGCAGCACAATGGTAGCCATCGCATCTGTGAAAGGTGCACTGAGAACACCCGTCACGTGCCGACTCTCATCAAAGACGATATGGAAGTTTGAATGTGATAGTTTGACTGTGTTGGACAATTACTGATTGTCAAATTCCATCATCGAGTAAATGACAGCACGGAAGTAATGCTTGTTTCCATCCCATAGGCTGTTGCCGGTCAATCTCGTTTGCCAGCAGGCTGAATCTGCAGGCTCGCACTCGTTGCGCATCCCAGTATCCTCAGCCTCTCCGTAATCCCACAGACGATTGCTGAATGCCGTCTGATCAGAGACGAACAGGATTGAACCCGTTGCGTCGATATCCGAGAGTGAACCCGAACTGTCCTTCTTGTAATCCTGAACTGTAATTCCTGGGAAGTCAATTCGAACGATGAGTGCGAGGTCGCCAGGTGCAGGGTTCAGTGTGTTCCCACTGTCGCCATCACCCGCGACATCGATGAAGGCGGATACACTGGCTTGAGAAAGGACCTTCACTTCACAGGCTTGTTCTGAGTTCTGGCAGTTGTCCTCGACCTTGATTCCAGTTGGTTCACGGAACATGAGGGGCATTCTGCAACCCTGATACAGGTGCTGTGTGAGTTGGGATGACTCACAACCCTGAAGTTGTTCGGATTCAGACATGACTCCCACTCCGTCACCATCAGGGTCTGACAGCGATTGCTCAATTGATGCGAGACTCCAGACGTTCTTCGCGTTCGGTGGATTCGCATCGCCCTCGGCATCGTATTCATTCCAGTAATGATCGATGTCGTACATGGGGTCATCGAAATATGTCACGCCAAATTTGGCGGCGACTCGATTCGCATTGGTATTGTCTGCAGCGATGATGACCTTTCCACCTCGCTCAGTGACGAATTCGTAGATTTTGTTCGCCTCAGTTTCATCGATTGGCTTCTCTGGAGCAATGATCGCCAACATGGTCCGGTGTGGGTTCTGCCAGTCATTGACCAACATCGGTGTAGACATGGTGTTGGCGATGGTGTAATCATCGCCAGTTTCGCCCAGTGATTCCGCCATTAGATTGAGTTGAGCTAGACGCATATTTTCATCTTCAGCCGATTCGAACACATAGGCAGAATATGCCGTTTCTTTGTCGGCTGAGAAGACCATAGGTAGTGCGAGTGTCAACAAGAGAATTAGGACGAGGGAAGATGCGATGTACAAACGGAATCGGCTGCGCTCAACTTCCTCCTCAGCCACTGTTCTTCCTCTCCCGTGTATTCAATGGAGCCTAGGCT